>NZ_JBQEQB010000007.1:79854-273935 GCF_052046055.1 Pseudomonas sp. 22082 | reverse complement strand
CGCGAGCAAGCCCGCTCCCACCGTGAAGCCTAGCCGCTCTTAGCCTAACTGAGCGGCCACGTCTTCCGGAATGTCCGCATTGGAATAGACGTTTTGCACGTCATCCAGATCCTCAAGCATATCGATGAGCTTGAGCACCTTCTCGGCGCCCTCCAGGTCCAGTTCGGCGCTGGTGGTCGGCTGCATGACGATTTCCGCGTCATCACCCTTGAAGCCAGCAGCTTCCAGGGCATTGCGCACTGCGTAGAAACTGGTGAACGAGGTGAACACGTCGATCGAGCCGTCTTCGTGGCTGACCACGTCGTCGGCATCGGCTTCAAGTGCCGCTTCTGTCAGTGCGTCTTCGTCGACACCCGGTGCAAAGCTGATCTGGCCCTTGCGTTCGAACAGATACGCCACCGAACCGTCGGTACCGAGGTTGCCGCCACACTTGCTGAACGCGTGGCGCACTGCCGCTGCGGTACGGTTGCGGTTGTCGGTCATGCACTCGACCATCACCGCTACGCCACCCGGGCCGTAACCTTCGTAGGTCAGCTCCTCAACATTGTCGGCCTCGGTCGCGCCGGCGCCACGGGCCACGGCGCGGTCGATGATGTCCCGGCTCATGTTGGCGCCCAGCGCCTTGTCCAGCGCCAGACGCAGACGCGGGTTGGAGCCCGGATCACCGCCGCCCTGACGGGCCGCCACGGTCAGTTCGCGGATCCACTTGGTGAAAATCTTGCCTCTCTTGGCATCCTGGCGTTCTTTGCGGTGCTTGATGTTCGCCCACTTGGAATGACCTGCCATAACTCGCTCCGAATTCTCTTGAACCAATGCCCGCCATGCATTCGCATCGGCCAGCAAAAAAATCTTGTTTTCAATCACTGCAGAAAGAAAAAAGGCGCATCCGAAGATGCGCCTTCAGGCCCGTCTTACTCGGCCTTTGGCGTTTCGCGCAAACGAATGTGCAATTCGCGCAATGCCTTGGCATCCACTACACCCGGCGCCTGCGTCATCACGTCGGCAGCACTCTGGGTTTTCGGGAAGGCGATCACTTCACGGATCGACTGGGCGCCGGTCATCAGCATCACCAGACGGTCCAGACCGAAGGCCAGACCACCGTGCGGCGGCGCACCGTATTTCAGGGCGTCGAGCAGGAAGCCGAACTTCTCTTCCTGTTCCGCTTCGTTGATGCCCAGCAGACGGAATACCGCCTGTTGCATCTCCTTGCGGTGGATACGGATCGAACCGCCACCCAGCTCGGTGCCGTTCAGCACCATGTCGTAGGCACGGGACAGAGCGCCCGCCGGGTTGGCTTCCAGCTCTTCCGGCGAGCACTTCGGCGCGGTGAACGGGTGGTGCAGCGCCGAGAAGCTGCCGTCATCGTTCTCTTCGAACATCGGGAAGTCGACGACCCACATCGGTGCCCACTCGCAGGTCAGCAACTTGAGGTCGTGACCGAGCTTGATACGCAGCGCGCCCAGGGCTTCGCTGACGATCTTGGCCTTGTCGGCGCCGAAGAACACGATATCGCCGTCGACTGCACCGACGCGATCGAGGATCACGTTCAAGTTGGCTTCCGGGATGTTTTTCACGATCGGCGATTGCAGACCATCAACACCGGCAGCACGCTCGTTGACCTTGATGTACGCCAGGCCCTTGGCACCATAGATGCCGACGAACTTGGTGTAGTCGTCGATCTGCTTGCGCGGCATGCTCGCCCCGCCTGGAACGCGCAGTGCGGCGATACGGCATTTCGGATCGTTGGCAGGGCCGCTGAAGACCTTGAAATCCACTTCTTTCAGCTGATCGGCCACGTCGACCAGCTCCAGCGGGTTACGCAGGTCCGGCTTGTCGGAACCGTAACGGCGCATGGCTTCTTCGAACGTCATGTGCGGGAATTCGCCGAATTCCAGACCCAGCACTTCCTTGAACAGGTTGCGGATCATGCCTTCGGTCAGGCCCATGATGTCTTTTTCGTCGAGGAAGCTGGTTTCGATGTCGATCTGAGTGAACTCAGGCTGACGGTCGGCACGCAGGTCTTCGTCGCGGAAGCACTTGGCGATCTGGTAGTAGCGGTCGAAGCCGGCGACCATCAGCAGTTGCTTGAACAGCTGTGGCGATTGCGGCAACGCGAAGAACGAACCGGCGTGGGTACGGCTCGGCACGAGGTAGTCGCGCGCGCCTTCTGGCGTGGCACGGGTCAGGATCGGTGTTTCGACGTCGAGGAAGCCGTTTTCGTCGAGGTAGCGACGGATGCTGGTGGTCATGCGCGAACGCAGACGCAGCTTCTCGGCCATTTCCGGACGACGCAGGTCCAGGAAGCGATAGCGCAGGCGGGTTTCTTCGCCGACGTCGGAGAACTCGTTCAGCGGGAACGGCGGGGTTTCCGACTCGTTCAGCACTTCCAGCTCGTAGCCCAGCACTTCGATCATGCCCGACGCCATGTTGGCGTTAGTGGCACCGGCCGGACGCAGACGCACCTTGCCGGTGATCTTCACCACGTATTCGCTGCGCACGCGATCGGCGGCGGCGAAGCTCTCGGCGCGATCCGGATCGAACACTACCTGGGCCAGACCGTCACGATCACGGATATCGAGGAAAATCACCCCGCCGTGGTCGCGACGACGGTGAACCCATCCGCAAAGGGTAATTTCCTGGCCTTCCAGGCTTTCGTTCAGTTGGCCGCAATAATGGCTGCGCATCATGGTAGTGGTTCGCTTCTCGTAATTCGAAATTCGGTGGAGATCCCGCTGCACTCAAGCACTGTGCAACTTGTGGAAACTCGCGCGTGTCGTTCGACCTGGGTCTGAACCCTAGTCAGATTTGTCGCCACCGGCCAGGTTCTTCTTCGCGCCGGTCTTGAAATCGGTTTCGTACCAGCCACTGCCGCTGAGGCGAAAGCCCGGCATGGACAGCTGCTTCTTGAGTTCCGGCGCCTGGCAGGCAGGGCAATCGACCAGTGGTGCGTCGCTGATCTTTTGAATGGCTTCCAACTGATGACCACAGGAAGCACATTGGTAATCGTACATCGGCATGGGGTTGTCTCGGCAATCAGATTGCCAGCACGCGCAGGGCTGTGCGGCGAAAGGGCGGGATTATAGCCATTAAATGCGGCCTGTGCAGCCGGAAGACTGCACAGGCCGTCTCGTCAGTGACACCCCCCGTTATTGATCCCGGGAGAATCCCGCAGGCCGTGCACCACACACACCACCCGCACCAGACCGCTGAAGTTTTTCACCCCGCCATGGCGCAGGTGCACTTCACGATCAACGCGGGACAACAGCGTGCCGACCGAACAGCAATTGTCCTCGGCCATCCGGCCCAGAATGTTCCAGTAAACCTGCTCCAGCCGCATGCAGGTCGCGAACCCGTTCAAACGTACCGATCGGGACGACGGCCGGATCAACTCCATGTCGAATCCGCCGAGAAAGGGCTCCACGATTTTCTCTTGCTGCGAACCGCCAGCGATCTCTATTCGCCTGTCTCCACCTTCCATATCGTTGACACTCCTTTGCCATTTCTGCGCTTGTTTTCAAGGCAACATCCTGTGACCTCATTAAAAGCGCAGGCGCAAAGGCAGATCCAGATGACTTTTTGACCATCCGCGTAGGATAAGCCAACGCGATACGGAGGATCATGGAGCGGTGGGGCGTCTTCCTTGCTTCCTACATTCGCGAATGACTTTTCCGGGCAAAAAAGAGAACAGCGCACGAATGAAGTGAGTCCGTGCGCCTTCCGCCGTCAGGCCTCGAGCAGTGCGCGCAACATCCACGCGGTTTTCTCGTGAACCTGCATACGCTGAGTCAGCAGGTCGGCGGTCGGCTCATCGCTGACTTTATCCAGCAGGGGGAATATCCCCCGCGCCGTGCGAGTGACTGCCTCCTGACCCTCGACCAATTGTTTGATCATGTCCTCGGCACTCGGCACCCCCTCTTCCTCTTTAATGGAAGACAGCCGCGCATAGGTCGCGTACGCGCCCGGGGCGGGAAAACCCAGGGCCCTGATACGTTCGGCAATCGAATCCACCGCCAGGGCCAGTTCGTTGTATTGCTCCTCGAACATCAGATGCAGGGTCCGGAACATCGGCCCGGTGACGTTCCAGTGGAAGTTGTGGGTCTTCAGATACAGCACGTAGGTGTCCGACAGAAGGCGCGAGAGCCCTTCGACGATGGATTTGCGGTCTTCTTCACTGATACCGATATCGATTGCCATGTTTACCCCCTAAAGGCGATTGAATTCATCCAACAGGTGCCGCTGCACTGTAGCAAGGCCACCCCCGCCCCGCAGCCCCCGCATGACCCCGATAGACGCGACAAATCGTCCGACGCCTGCCGCTGGCCGGCGTAATTTGAGTACCCGCAGGCTTTGCTGTTAAATAGACAGTGTGTCGCTACGCCCCGTTTTCCGGGCCTGCGCATAGGCTGATGCCGGGTACGTGTCCAACGCCTCTTTATTGTTCCGAAGCGAACCGTGCGCCTTCAGCTCTTCCTTGTGAGCCGTCATAACGTGAGTCAATAAAAATGTTGAAAATCGTCCACCTGCTAATGGGCGCAGCAGCCTTGCTGCTGTCCTTCATACCTAGCCTGAAGTCCGAAGCGGTACCTTACCTGCAACAACCCGATGCACTTTACCTGGCCTTTTTCGGCCTGCTGAACCTGATCCTTGCGCCAGTCATCCCTTACTGGAACAAAGGTCCGCGCCAGCATCTGCAAAACCTGGTCAGCGCCTTGCTGGTCCTGACCGTCGTCCTGCAAACCCTGACCCTGATCGCGCCGATGCCTGTCATCGCCGGCCAGCCAGCCGTACTGTTCAGCCTGGTGATTGCACTGGTTGCCGTGGTCCTGCACCTGGCCGTCAGCTTTTATAAATCCTCACCGGCCGCCGCTACGCAAAGCTACGACATGAGCAACCGCGATACCGGCACCGTCAAGTGGTTCAACACCTCCAAGGGCTTCGGCTTTATCTCCCGGGATTCCGGCGATGATATTTTCGTGCACTTTCGCGCCATCCGTGGCGAAGGCCACCGCGTTCTGGTCGAAGGCCAGCGCGTGGAGTTCTCGGTGATGAACCGTGACAAGGGCCTGCAGGCCGAAGACGTGATCGCCGCCCTGCCGCGTCGCTGATTCACGCCTCCCGGCAATAAAAAACCGCGAACAGCCTGGCTGTTCGCGGTTTTTTAATGCGCGCTTTTTTCACGGAAGCATGCCCGCACACCTCTCAATAGTGTGGCGGCGGCGCGTCTTCCTCAAAGGATCCGATCTGGCCGACCATCTCTTCCTGACGCTTGAGTACAGCTGCCATCTGCAATTGCAGACGCTCAACCACCCGCTGCTGCTCCACCAGCACATCGTTCAATGCCTGAATGGTGTCGTCCTGAAACGCCAGGCGGCTTTCCAGCTCGGTAACACGTTGTTCGAGGCTCATCACTCAGCCCTCCAGAAAGGTGAAATCGTCGTCCAGCACCAGACGCAGGCGCTCGCGGATCGCGGCCACTTGCTCGGCACTGTAAGGCTTGGCGGGGTGCTTGCCCCAGACCGGCGCCGGCCAGGCGGCATCGTCCCGTTTACGCACGATGACATGCATATGCAGTTGGCTGACAACATTACCCAGGGTCGCGACATTCATCTTGTCGGCGTCGAAGGAGTCCTTGAGTACCTCGGCCAGGGCTGTGGTTTCCTGCCACAAGCGCTGCTGGTCGGCGACATCCAACTGAAACAACTCGCTGATATCGTCGCGGCGTGGCACCAGGATGAACCACGGGTAGTTGGCATCGTTGGACAACAGCAGTCGGCAGAGCGGGAAATCGCCGATGGTCAGGGTGTCCTGTTGAAGTCGTGAATCTAAAGCAAACACTGCGCGCACTCCCGGCGGTTGACCTGTTTTCAGCTTAGCGCCCCACTGCGAAAGCAGCGCGCCAAACGACTGGACGGCAGCATACCTGCGATTGTGGAGTCCTTCACGGCGAATGCGCTACTGCAAGGATTTCCAGCGCCCCGGAATGAGCCATTTGCAGCATGAGCGCACCAGTACGGAACCTGCCAATGAACACGGCGCAAGGACCGGGTCATATCGTGGCGTTTACGGCCCTTCAACCGCTCAACTGTATGAATTCAGTACAGCCATTGAAATTTTTTGCACCAAAACCGCACAGCACGTCTACGCTCAGTGCGTCGGGCATCCGCCGAATACTCACTGACGGGGTGAACCGGTAACGTTTTTGGTTGTCGCGCTGCGACTTTCAGGGAGCAACACCATGCGAAGGATGGCGTCAAGCCTGTTCGAAAGACCCTCGAACCCCCCGGTTTTATGAGGTTTTTACAGCATCAGACGAGCACCTTGAAAAAAACCGGAACAATTCAGCGGTTTGTGCACGCTTGTTGCATTCATACCCATATGGACTATAAGCGCACCACAAGAAGTGGATGCCTTGAGCCCCATAAAAACAGTGGCAGGGTTGCCCGATGGAGATTCAAGCGTTTTGCCAAGGGACTCTTTTTTACCGATGCTCAAGCTCTGTAAAACAGCGCTGAAGTTGTCAGTCCCATTGCATTTGGACTGTAAATTTGCGACATCTACCAAGCCGTTTGCGACACGCTCGTAAAGAAGCTGAAAGGTTGGATTCGCAAGTATCGCCAACATGGTCGGCGTGATATAAGTTTGCGCCGACACAAAAAGAAAGAGCCGCCCAGATAATAAAACAGGTGGGACGGCAGTACTCTTCTAAAACCAAAGGAGCAAATCACGATGCGCGTGATGAAGTGGAGCATGATCGCACTGGCAGTTGCTGCAGCAGCCAGTACTCAAATGGCTACGGCCGCCCCGTTTGTAAGTGACCAGGCTGAAGCGAAAGGCTTCGTTGAAGACGCGAAAGCTGACTTGCTGATTCGCAACTATTACTTCAACCGTGACAACAAAGACGGTGCCCGTGACGTTAAAGACTGGACCCAGGGTATCTGGGGCAACTTCAGCTCCGGTTACACCCAAGGTACTGTTGGCGTCGGCGTTGATGCGTTCGGCTACCTGGCCATCAAACTGGACGGCGGCGCCGGCACCAGCGGCTCCGGCAACATGAGCCGCAGCAACGAATTCAATGCAAACGGTTCCCGCGACCCTGACGACAGCCAAGGCAAAGCCGGCGCTGCCATCAAGTTCCGCGTATCGAAAACCGAGCTGAAAATCGGTGACATGCAGCCTAGCACCGCTCCGGTGTTCGCTGTCGGCGGCTCCCGTATCCTTCCGCAAACTGCCAGCGGTTTCCAACTGCAGAGCAGCGAGATCAAAGACCTTGACCTCGAAGCCGGTCACTTCTACTCGGCAACCAGCCAGGACCGCAACTCCCGTGAAGGCGGTCTGTACGCGACCTACGCCGGCGTTGAAGCCAACACCATCGACTACTTCGGTGGCAAGTACGGCATCACCGAAAACCTGAGCGCATCGCTCTACGGCGCCAAACTGGAAGACATCTGGAACCAGTACTACGCCAACGTGAACCTCACCACTCCGTTCGGTGGTGACACCTCGCTGAACACCGACTTCAACATCTATCGCACCACCGACACCGGTAGCGCGAAAGCCGGTGACATCAGCAACACCGCGTTCTCCCTGGCCACCGCTCTCTCGTTCCTGAAAGCGCACACCATCACCCTGGCCTTCCAGAAGGTCAACGGCGACACTCCGTTCGACTACATCGGCGTGGGCAAGAACAACCGTGGCGGCGACTCGATCTTCCTCGCCAACTCCATCCAGTACTCTGACTTCAACGCCCCGGGCGAGAAGTCTGCCCAGATCCGTTACGACATCAAGATGGCCGAGTACGGCGTTCCAGGTCTGAGCTTCATGACCCGCTACGTTAAAGGCTGGGACATCGACGGCACCCACACTCCAGCAGGCAGCGCCTACGCTGGTCTGTATGGCGAAGATGGCAAACACAACGAAACCAACTTCGAAGCCAAATACGTAGTTCAGTCTGGCCCGGCCAAAGACCTGTCCTTCCGTATTCGTCAAGCCTGGCACTTCGCTAACGCCGACGAAGGCGAAGGCGATACCAAAGAGTTCCGTCTGATCGTCGACTACCCGCTGTCGCTTTTGTAATCGCACCGAGTTAGTTGCAGTAACAAAACAAAAAGGCCCATCTTCGGATGGGCCTTTTTATTGCCTGTCACTTGTAATAGATGCCTGACCGATAAGTCAGGCAATTAATTAGCAACCTATCATTACACTGCCGATTCCTGAACCACACGAATCACTCGTTGTGGAAAAGGAATATCAATGCCTGCAGTCTTTAAACGATCACGCGACTGTTCGTTAAACATGAACATCACATCCCAGTAATCCGCAGTTTTAACCCATACCCGCAGGGAAACAGTGATCGAACTGTCACCCAGTGTCGAAATAACGGCCTGAGGTGCCGGATCCTGCAGAACGCGCTCATCCTTGGCCAGATCCAGCAGCACCTGACGGGCCTTTTGCAGATCGGCTTCGTAATCCACACCTACATCAAACACAACCTTGCGCGTTGGCTGACGGTTGGTGTTGGTGATGATGCCGTTCGACAGGTTGCCGTTCGGGACAATGATGGTCTTGTTGTCGCCAGTGCGCAGCACGGTGTGGAAAATCTGAATGCTGTCGACGGTACCCGCCACACCCTGAGCTTCGATCCAGTCACCGATGCGGAACGGACGGAACAGCAGAATCAGCACGCCGCCGGCGAAGTTCGCCAGGCTGCCCTGCAACGCCAGACCGATGGCCAGGCCGGCCGCACCGATTGCCGCGACGAACGAGGTAGTCTCGACGCCGATCATCGACGCCACGCTGACGATCAGCAGCACCTTGAGAATGATGTTGGCCAGGCTGCTGATGAAACCTTGCAGCGCCAGGTCGGCATTGCGCAGGGCCAGCAGGCCGCCGAGCTTTTGCGTGACCTTGTTGATCAGCCACCAGCCGATGGCCAGGGTAATCACCGCCAGCAACACACGGCTGCCGTATTCCATGATCATCGGAATCCACGCCTGGGACGCCTTGACCAGGTTGTCCACCTCAGCATTCAAATCCATCTTTTATCTCCTGATTGCCGGCTTCCCGGGCTGTAAAAAACCAGCGGCAGAAAGACCGAACCGAACAGGGCTCAATCGTTTCTGCCGTCGCTTGGGCCTCGGACGCATTAAACGCCGAGAGGTTCCCGACCGAAAAGCTTAGTCGCGGAAGTTGTTGAACTGCAGTGGCATGCCAAATTCCTTGGCACGCAGGGCCGCGATGGCTTCCTGCAGGTCGTCACGCTTCTTGCCGGTCACACGTACCTGCTCGCCCTGAATGGCGGCCTGCACCTTGAGCTTGGCTTCCTTGATGTGGCCGACGATTTTCTTCGCCAGTTCCTTGTCGATGCCTTCCTTGAGGACGGCGTCCTGCTTCATCAGCTTGCCCGAGGCGAAGGAGTCTTTGACTTCGAGGCACTGCACGTCGATCTTGCGCTTGACCAGGGCCAGCTTGAGGATCTCGATCATCGCTTCCAGCTGGAAATCGGCTTCAGCGGTCAGGTGGACGGTCAGGTCCTTTTCCTTGTATTCGAAGCTGCCCTTGCCTTTCAGGTCATAACGACGATCGAGTTCCTTCACGGCGTTCTCGACCGCGTTGGTGAGTTCGTGTTTGTCCAGTTCGGATACCACGTCGAACGACGGCATGTAAGTTCTCCAATAAAAAGGCGCGCTCGTACGGGACGCGGCGCGCTTGGCTTGCGGTTAAAATCGGGCTCATTATAACGGGTCTTTTCCCACCGACACGGCGAGCCTTGCATGCCAGTACCTTACCGAGTGAAAAACTGATGTCCACCCCCTGGCACGTCCTCGGCGCCGGAAGTCTCGGCACGCTCTGGGCCACACGCCTGGCCCGGGCCGGCCTGCCGGTTCGGTTGATCCTGCGCGACATTGACCGCTTGCACGACTATGCGACGGCGGGCGGCCTGACCCTCGTCGAGCAAGGCGTGGCCAGCAGCTACGCCATCCCTGGCGAAACCCCGGACAGCCCCGAACCGATCCGCCGCCTGCTGGTGGCCTGCAAGGCCTACGACGCCGATACGGCCGTAGCCGGGCTTGCCCATCGCCTGGCACCGGACGCCGAACTGATCCTTTTGCAGAACGGCCTCGGCAGCCAGGAAGCGGTCGCCGCGCGAGTCCCGCAGGCCCGCTGTATCAGCGCCTCCAGCACCGAAGGCGCTTTTCGCGACGGCGACTGGCGCGTGGTGTTCGCAGGCCATGGCTACACCTGGCTAGGGGACGCCGGTCATCCGGTAGCACCGATCTGGCTGGACGATCTCGAGGCGGCGAAAATCCCCCATGAATGGAGCGCCGACATCCTCACCCGTCTGTGGCGCAAGCTGGCACTCAACTGTGCAATCAATCCGCTGACGGTGCTGCACGACTGCCGCAACGGCGGCTTGCAGCAACATCACTGCGAGGTCGCCACCCTGTGCGGCGAACTGACCGAACTGCTCGAACGCTGCGGGCAACCGGCCGCGGCGGACAACCTGCAACAGGAAGTCGAACGGGTGATCCAGGCCACGGCGGCGAATTTCTCGTCCATGTACCAGGACGTGGCCAGTAAACGCCGCACCGAGATCAGTTATCTGCTCGGCCACGCCTGCAAGGTTGCAGAGCGTCATCAGTTGAACCTGCCTCATCTCAAGCAATTGCAGGAGCGCCTGAGCGCTCATCTGCACAGTCTCGGATTGCCCGTCGACTGAGCAGCGGCTACGCTGGCCACTTGTTCCTTTGCTGCGATAAACCTGATGCCATTGCGCCAGCGTCTTGAAAACCTGCCGGTCGGCCAGAAATTGTTGGCCGCCCTGCTGGTGCTGTTGACCACTGTGTTGCTGGTCGCCAACCTGACCTTTATCAGCGCCGCCTATTACATCTCCCAGGAAAGTATGGCCCCCCAGGCGTTGCAGACCATCGGCCGGCTGGTGTCGAACCCGAGCCTGGTGGCCGACGCCTTGCAGTCGCCACAAAGCGCCGAGCGTTTGCTCAAGGAGCTCGACAGCTATTCCCCGCTGCGTGCCGCCGCGCTGTATGACGGCAAGGGCGAACGCTTGGCGCAGTTGCAGCACGGCGACAAACTCAACCTGCCGGAACGCTACCGGCACATCGAAGCCTGGCAACTGACCGAGTTCCGCAGCAACCAGTTGATCACCCTGCCCCGCCCCGGCACCGCACCGGGCCACCTGTTGCTGGTGGCCAGCAGTGAACTGCCGGTGGCGTTCTACACCGGCACGCTCACCGCCAGTCTGGGGATTCTGATTTTCAGTGTGCTGCTGTGGCTGGTCATCGCCCGGCAGATCAAGCGCCTGATCACCCGGCCGATCCATCAGCTCGAAGAACTGTCCCGCCAGGTCACCCGCGAAGAGAACTACGCCCTGCGCGCCTCCCGGGGCAACCATGACGAAATCGGCAGTCTGGCCGAAGCGTTCAACACCATGCTCTCGCGCATCGAGGCCCGGGAGCAGCAACTCAAGCGCGCCCGCGATGACTCGCAAGCCGCCTACGATCAGGCCCAGGGTCTGGCTGAAGAAACCCGCCACACCAACCGCAAGCTGGAACTGGAAGTCCAGGTGCGCAGCAAGATCGAAAAAAAACTCACCGGGTTCCAGAACTACCTCAACAGCATCATCGACTCCATGCCCTCGGCGCTGATCGCCCTCGACGAACAGCTCTACGTCACCCAATGGAACCAGGAGGCCAGCGCCCTTTCCGGTACCCGGCTGGACGAAGCGCTCAACCAGCCGATCTTCCTCGCGTTCGAGCCGCTCAAGCCGTTCCTGCCGCAACTCAAGCAGACCGTCGAACAGCACACGGTGGCGAAAATCGAGCGGGTGACATGGTTCAAGGACGACGAGCCCAAGCACTACGCCCTGACCTTCTATCCGTTGATGGGCGGTGCCGGACGCGGCGTGGTGATCCGCATCGACGACATCACCCAGCGTCTGTCGCTGGAAGAAATGATGGTGCAGTCGGAGAAAATGCTGTCGGTCGGTGGCCTCGCCGCCGGCATGGCCCACGAAATCAACAATCCGCTGGGGGCGATCCTGCACAACGTGCAGAACATTCGCCGACGCCTGTCGCCAGACCTGCCGAAGAACCTCGAGCAGGCCGAGCAACTGGGCATCGAACTCGATACCGTGAACCGCTACCTGCAAGGCCGGGAAGTCCCGCAACTGCTCGACGGCATCCAGCAGGCCGGTGCGCGGGCGGCGAAAATCGTCACCCACATGCTCAGTTTCAGTCGCCGCAGCAACCGCCAGATGGCGCCGTGCGACCTGCCGGCGCTGATCGATCAAGCCGTGGAGATCGCCGGCAACGACTTTGACCTGGCCATCGGCTTCGACTTCAAGGGTCAGGCTATCATTCGCCAGTTCGACCCGGCGCTGGGCCCGGTGCCCGGCACTGCCAACGAACTCGAACAGGTGCTGCTGAACCTGCTGAAAAACGCCGCGCAGGCGATCCACCAGCGCGAAGATGACAGCGAGCCAGGGCGAATCACCCTGCGCACCCGTCTCAATCCACCATGGGCCGAGATTCAGGTCGAGGACAACGGCATCGGCATGAGCGAGAACGTGCGCAAGCGCACCTTCGAACCGTTCTTCACCACCAAGGAAATCGGCCAGGGCACGGGGCTCGGGCTGTCGGTGTCGTACTTCATCATCACCAACAACCACAAAGGGCAGATGGAAGTGCAGTCGGCGCCAGGGCAAGGCACCTGCTTCACCCTGCGCCTGCCACTGGCGCAACCGGCGCCCATCGCCGCCGAAACCAATCTACTACCGAGGTAAACCATGGGCTTTCGCTTGTCGAAGATCTACACCCGCACCGGCGACAAGGGCGAAACCGGACTGGGCGACGGCCGCCGGGTACCCAAGGATCACCCGCGCATCGAGGCCATTGGCGAGGTCGATACGCTGAACAGTCAGGTGGGCGTGCTGCTGGCCGGGTTGATCGCCGAGCGCGAAGCCTGCCCGGGGCTGAATGAGTTGATCGATGTGTTGGCGCCCTGCCAGCACCGTTTGTTCGACCTTGGCGGTGAACTGGCGATGCCGGAGTATCAGGCATTGAACACAGCAGAAATCGAACGGCTGGAAGCCGCTATTGATGTCTGGAATGAAGAATTGGGGCCGCTGGAGAATTTCATTCTGCCGGGCGGTTCGATGCTGATTGCCCAGGCCCATGTCTGTCGCAGCCTGGCGCGCAGTGCCGAGCGGCGTTGTCAGCATTTGAATGCGATCGAACCGTTGGCCGGGGTTGGCCTGGCGTATATCAATCGCTTGTCGGATCTGTTGTTTGTGGCGGCGAGGTTGATTGCGCGGCGCCAGGGTATCGCCGAGATTCTGTGGCAACCGGCGGCGAAACCTTCAGAGGTGTAGCGCCGATCAGGACGCCTTCGTCGGAACGCCGCCCGGAGCAAGCCCGCTCCCACAGTTGATCGAGTTCCTCCTGCGGCAATGCAATCAACCGTGGGAGCGGGCTTGCTCGCGAAGGGACATCAGCCTCAATAAAGAATCAGGCCTCAGGCCAGAACGCTCGAATCCCCGCCACACCCTGAGCCCCGGCATTCCACGCTTGTTCACGCTCCGCCGGTCCGACTCCGCCCAGCAGAAACACCGGCTTGCTGAAACCTTCGATCAGCGTCGATGCCTGCTCCCAGCCCAACGGCTGCGTATCCGGGTGAGTCAGGGTCGGTTGCACCGGCGACAGGGTCACGAAATCCACACCCATCTGCTCGGCCAGTGCCAGTTCTTCAGCGTTGTGGCAGGACGCCGCCAGCCAGCGCTCCGCCGGCAGCGGACGCCCCGCAGCCGCATACTTGCGCAACTGTGCCGAGGTGATGTGCCAGCCGGCGGCCGGGAAATCGCCCAGCCACTCGAACGGGCCCTTGATCATCAACTGCGCCTTGCCGGCGCACAGGCCGACCGCATCCACCGCCAGATCGCGGTACTTCGGGTCATAACCATTGGGCGCACGCAGCTGGATCAGCTTGATACCGCCGGCAATCGCCTTCTGGATACCGCGCAGCAAGGCCGGGGTTTCCAGGTCTTCCGGGGTGATCAGGTATTCAGCGGGCAGACGCGCCGCCGCGACGATCGGCTGGTTGGCCGCCGGGAATTCGTAATCCGTCAGCGCTCTGGCAGAAACCCAGGCCAAAGGCTGGCCTTCGGCGCCATGAGGTTCGCCGGTGAAGCTCGACACTTCCCAGACATCCAGCAACACCTGCTTGTCCGGATAATCGTGGCGCACCTTGATCAGCGGCCGGGCGGCGCCGACGACGATGCCCAACTCTTCGTGCAGCTCGCGGGCCAGGGCGGTCTGCACCGACTCGTCGGCTTCGACCTTGCCACCGGGAAATTCCCAGAGGCCGCCCTGATGCTGGGTATCGGCACGGCGGGCGATCAGAATTTTGCCGCTGCCATCACGAATGACGGCGGCGGCGACGTGTACGCGTTTCACGACTGCAATTCCTCCAGTCCGGCCTTTTGCCAGGCCTTGAAGGCTGGCCATTGGTAGACGGTTTCAACATAGGCTTGATCATCGGCCGGCAGCTTGACCTGATAGGTGCGCAGACGCACGGCAATCGGGGCGAAGAACGCATCGGCCAGCGACACCCGACCAAACAGGTAAGGCCCCGGTTCGTTCGCGGCGGCGCGGCATTCGGCCCACAGCGCGAGCATGCGTTCGATGTCGACCTTCACTTCCGGCGGCACCGGGTTGAGCGGCGCGTCATGGCTCAGATTGAACGGCATGTGGTTGCGCATGGCGAAAAAGCCGCTGTGCATCTGCGCGCAGGCGGATCGCGCCTGGGCTCGGGCGAAGATATCGGTCGGCCAGAGTTGCTCGGAAGGAAACTGTTCGGCCAGGTATTCGGCAATCGCCAGCGAATCGGCAATGGTGCCGCGGGCGGTTTTCAGCAGCGGCACCTTGGCGGTCGGCGAATGGTTAAGCAACCGCTCGCGGGTGTCGGGCTTGCCGAGTTTGACCAGTTCTTCGGTGTAGGGCGCGCCGGTCAGTTCAAGCGCCAGTGCCGCGCGCAGGGACCAGGAGGAAAGCAGTTTGTCGCCGATGATCAGGTGAAGGCTCATGTTCGGGTCCTTTCATGGGACAGAAGAAAAGGAGGTCCGCAGACCTCCTTCTTCGGCAGGGATCAGGTGCGGTATTCGGCGTTGATCTTCACGTACTCGTGGGACAGGTCGGTGGTCCAGATGGTTTCGCTGCAATCGCCGCGACCCAGTTCGATACGGATGGTGATTTCTTCCTGTTGCATCACCGCCGAGCCCTGGGCTTCGGTGTAAGTCGCGGCGCGGGCGCCACGGCTGGCGATGCACACCTCGCCAAGGAATACGTCGATCTTGCTTACGTCCAGGTCCGGCACGCCGGCCCGACCAACGGCAGCGAGGATTCGGCCCCAGTTCGGGTCGGACGCAAACAGTGCCGTCTTGATCAGCGGCGAGTGGGCCACGGTGTAGCCGACGTCCAGGCATTCCTGGTGATTGCCGCCGCCGTTGACTTCAACGGTCACGAACTTGGTCGCGCCTTCGCCGTCACGCACGATGGCCTGGGCCACGTCCATGCACACCTCGAACACGGCTTGTTTCAGCTTGGTGAACAGCTCGCCTTCGGCACGGGTGATTTCCGGCAGCGCAGCCTTGCCGGTGGCGATCAGCATGCAGCAATCGTTGGTCGAGGTGTCGCCGTCGATGGTGATGCGGTTGAACGACTTGTTGGCGCCGTCCAGGATCAGGTTGTGCAGCACGTCGCGAGAGACTTTGGCGTCAGTGGCGATGTAACCGAGCATGGTCGCCATGTTCGGACGGATCATGCCCGCGCCCTTGCTGATGCCGGTGACGGTGATGGTCACGCCGTCATGCTGGAACTGGCGGCTGGCGCCTTTTGGCAGCGTGTCGGTGGTCATGATGCCGGTGGCGGCGGCTTCCCAGTTGTTTTCCGACAGGTCGTCCAGCGCGGCCTGCAGGGCGCCTTCGATCTTCTCGACCGGCAGCGGCTCGCCGATCACGCCAGTGGAATACGGCAGGATCTGGCTGGCATCCACGCCGGTCAGTTCAGCCAGTTTGGCGGTGGTGCGCTCGGCAGCAGCCAGGCCCGGTTCGCCGGTGCCGGCGTTGGCATTGCCGGTGTTGGTCAACAGGTAGCGCACAGCGTTCTGCACGCGTTTCTTGGCCAGGATCACCGGCGCTGCACAGAAAGCGTTCAACGTAAACACGCCCGCCACGGTGGAACCTTCGGCGCAACGCATCACGACGACATCCTTGCGCCCCGGGCGCTTGATGCCGGCCGAAGCGATACCGAGTTCAAAACCGGCAACCGGGTGCAACGTTGGCAAAGGACCAAGACCAACAGCCATGAATGCGCTCCTTACTCAATGATGTCAGCACCGCCAAGCGTAGTGACGGTGGTGTAAATGGCAAAACGCCGCGACGGCTGGTGCCGGTCGCGGCGCGGGTATTTCAGCGATTGAAACGGGTTTTACTGGATCTGCCCGTGGCAATGCTTGAATTTCTTGCCCGAACCGCAGTAGCACAGTTCGTTGCGGCCCAGCTTCTGCTCGTTGCGCACCGGGGCGGTGGCGAGGGCCACATCGACCTCTTCACCGACCAGTGCTTCCGGTTGATCCAGACCTGGCGCTTCAGCGTGTTCGAACTGCATGCGGGCGGCCAGTGCTTCGGCTTCCTGACGCAGGCGTTGCTCTTCCTCGGCCGGATCTTCGCGGCGAACCTGAACGTGCGACAACACACGGATCGAGTCGCGCTTGATCGAATCCAGCAGCTCGGAGAACAGCGTGAAGGACTCGCGCTTGTATTCCTGTTTCGGGTTTTTCTGCGCATAACCACGCAGGTGGATACCGTGACGCAGGTGATCCATGGTCGACAGGTGGTCTTTCCACAGGTCGTCCAGAACGCGCAGCACGATCTGCTTCTCGAACGAGCGCAGGGCTTCGGCGCCAGCCTGGTCTTCTTTTTCGTTGTACGCGGCGATCAGCTCGTTCATCAGCTTTTCGCGCAGGGTTTCTTCGTACAGGTGATCGTCTTCGTCGAGCCATTGCTGGATCGGCAGTTTCACGCCGAAGTCGCTGGCGATCGACGCTTCCAGACCGGCCACGTCCCACTGCTCTGGCAGCGATTGCGGCGGAATGTGCGCGCTGACGGTGGCGTTCAGAACGTCCTGGCGGAAGTCAGCGATGGTTTCGCCGATGTTGTCCGCAGCCAGCAACGTGTTACGCATGTGATAGATCACTTTACGCTGTTCGTTGTTGACGTCGTCGAACTCGAGCAGTTGCTTGCGAATGTCGAAGTTGCGGCCTTCAACCTTGCGCTGTGCCTTCTCGATGGCGTTGGTCACCATGCGGTGTTCGATCGCTTCGCCAGGCTGCATGCCCAGGGCTTTCATGAAGTTCTTCACCCGGTCGGAGGCGAAGATACGCATCAGGCTGTCTTCCAGCGACAGGTAGAAGCGGCTGGAACCGGCGTCACCCTGACGGCCGGCACGGCCACGCAGCTGGTTGTCGATACGACGGGATTCGTGACGCTCGGACGCGATTACCTGCAGACCGCCGGACTCCAGCACTTGCTGGTGACGCTTCTGCCAGTCGGCCTTGATCTGGGCGATCTGTTCAGGGGTCGGGTTTTCCAGCGACGCGACTTCAACTTCCCAGTTGCCGCCCAACAGGATGTCGGTACCACGACCGGCCATGTTGGTAGCGATGGTCAGTGCGCCCGGACGACCGGCCTGTGCGATGATTTCAGCTTCTTTTTCGTGGAACTTGGCGTTCAGAACCTTGTGTTCGATGCCTTCCTTCTCGAGCAATGCGGACATGTGCTCGGAGGTTTCGATGGTCGCAGTACCCACCAGCACCGGACGGCCGGCGGCCATGCTTTCCTTGATGTCATTGACGATCGCCGCGTATTTCTCTTCGGCGGTCAGGAACACCAGGTCGTTGTAATCCTTACGGGCCAACGGCTTGTTGGTCGGGATCACGATGACCTGCAGGCCATAGATCTGATGGAATTCGAACGCTTCGGTGTCGGCGGTACCGGTCATGCCGGACAGCTTTTCGTAGAGGCGGAAGTAGTTCTGGAACGTGGTCGATGCCAGGGTCTGGCTCTCGGCCTGGATGTTCAGGCCTTCCTTGGCTTCGATAGCCTGGTGCAGACCTTCTGACAAACGACGGCCGGGCATGGTACGGCCGGTGTGTTCGTCGACCAGCACGACCTGACCGTCCTGCACGATGTATTCGACGTTGCGATGGAACAGCTTGTGCGCACGCAGACCGGCATAAACGTGAGTCAGCAGGCTCAGGTTATGCGCCGAGTACAGGCTCTCGCCTTCGGCCAGCAGACCGATGCTGGTCAGTTGGTCTTCGATGAACTGGTGACCGGCTTCGTTGAGTTCGACCTGACGGGTCTTCTCGTCGACGGTGTAATGGCCTTCCTGGGTGACTTCGCCTTCGACTTCTTCGACGTGCAGCTTGAGTTTCGGGATCAGCTTGTTGATCTCGATATACAGCTTGGAGCTGTCCTCGGCCTGACCGGAAATGATCAGCGGAGTACGCGCTTCGTCGATGAGGATGGAGTCGACTTCGTCGATCACGGCAAAGTTGAGTTCGCGCTGGAATTTCTCTTCCATGCTGAACGCCATGTTGTCGCGCAGGTAGTCGAACCCGAATTCGTTGTTGGTACCGTAGGTGATGTCGGCAGCGTAGGCGGCGCGCTTCTCTTCCGGCGGCTGGAACGGCGTCACGATACCGACGCTCAGACCGAGGAATTCATACAGCGGACGCATCCAGTTGGCGTCGCGGCGGGCCAGGTAATCGTTCACGGTCACAACGTGCACGCCCTTGCCGGACAGCGCGTTGAGGTAAACGCCCAGGGTACCCACCAGGGTCTTGCCTTCACCGGTGCGCATTTCGGCAATCTTGCCTTCGTGCAGGGTCATGCCGCCGATCAGCTGGACGTCGAAGTGGCGCATGCCCATGACACGCTTGCCGGCTTCGCGGGCGACCGCAAAGGCTTCCGGCAACAGCTTGTCGAGGGTCTCCCCCTTGGCAATGCGGTCCTTGAACTCTGCGGTCTTGGCGCGCAGTTGATCGTCCGAGAGGGCGACCATCTTCTCTTCGAAGGCATTGACGAGCTGCACCGTCTTGAGCATGCGTTTGACTTCACGCTCGTTCTTGCTTCCAAAAAGTTTCTTTAACAAAGGCGCAAACATATCGGCAGGATCTTCCACACTAAAGGGATGGAGGGCGGCCCCGTGAGTCGCCCGTGCAGCCCTCATGGCCGCATGCGAACGAGCATTCTACCCGGAAACGGTGGTGAGGAAAGTGGGGATATTCCACGATGCTGGCACTGCGCTTTGACGGGGCTCACTTAAAATAGGGGCGTTTTGCTCAACTTCAAGCCGTACAGGGAAGAAGTTAGTCGTTGATTTAATGGGCAAAGCAGGGACAAAAGCAATGGGCGAGTGAAATGGGTGCCATCTGCTACCATGGCGCCTCTGTCACTTCAGGTCCTAGATCATGGCATTTCGCCCTCTCACAGCCAGAGCGCCCGCCGTTCTGCTACGCGAAGCCAGGCCGTTGAAAGCCATCCTCGGTCATGCCCAGCGTCTGGCCCATCTGCAACGTCTGCTCGAAAGCCAGCTGCAACCTGCCGCCCGCGCGCACTGCCACGTGGCCAAGTGGCGCGAAGGCGAGCTGCTGCTGATCGTCACCGACGGCCATTGGGCTACGCGCCTGCGCTATCAGCAGAAACGCCTGCAACGGCAACTGCAGATGTTCGATGAGTTCGCCAATCTGACACGGATCAAATTCGCCGTGCGGCCACCGACCCTCCAGCGCGAGGCGAACGGGCCGACGATCGACCTGTCGACGGATGCGGCGGCGACCATCCAGGCTACCGCCGACGGGATCAGCGATCCGAATCTGCGAGCGGCACTGGAACGACTGGCCGCCCACGCCAAACCTAAACCCTGAGCCTTGGTTGATCAGCGGCGTTTGCTGCCCCCGAGCAATGACCCCATCAGACCGCGCACCAACTGTTTACCCAGCGAATTCGCTGCCTGGCGCATCGCCGACTTGAGCGCCTGCCCCGCGGCCGTACCAAGGAACTCCCCAGCCTTGTCCGCCAGGCTCGGCTCCTCAATCGCCGGTTTGCCCGACGCCGCTTCCGCCTCCGGTCCCAGCCCCTTGCGGCCCATCAGAATTTCATAGGCCGACTCGCGATCGATCGGCCTGTCATAACGGCCCTTGAACGGCGAACCGGCAATCAGCATCGTGCGTTCGGTCTCGGTCAACGGTCCGATCCGCGATTGCGGCGGTGCCACCAGCACCCGCTGCACCATTTCCGGCGTGCCCTTCTCTTGCAGCGTGCCGACCAAAGCCTCGCCGATCCCGAGTTCGGTGAGCACCGATAACGTGTCGAACGCCGGATTCGGCCGGAAGCCATCCGCCACCGCCCGCAGGGATTTCTGTTCCTTGGCGGTAAATGCGCGCAACCCATGCTGAATCCGCAGCCCCAGTTGCGCCAGCACATCGTCCGGCAGGTCGCCCGGCGACTGGGTGACGAAATACACGCCCACACCTTTGGAACGGATCAGCCGCACCACTTGCTCCAAGCGTTCCTGCAACGCCTTGGGCGTGTCGCCGAACAACAAATGCGCCTCATCGAAAAACAGCGCCAGCAACGGTTTGTCGGCATCGCCGCGCTCCGGCAGTTGCTCGAACAGCTCGGCCAGCAGCCACAGCAGGAAGGTCGCGTAGACCTTCGGCGCCTCATGCACCAGACGACTGGCATCGAGCAGATGAATGCGGCCGCGACCATCGGCGGTCGGCTGCAGAATGTCCTCCAGTTGCAGCGCCGGCTCGCCGAACAACGCCTCGGCGCCCTGCTGCTCCAGCGTGGCCAGACGCCGCAACAGCGCCTGGCTGGAGCCGGTGGTGAACAGCGCCGCGTCTTCGCCCAACAGCTGCGGATTGTCCTTGAGGTGATTGAGCAGCGCTTTCAGGTCTTTGAGATCCAGCAGCAACAGGCCTTCGCGATCCGCCACCTTGAAAGCGGCGTACAGCGTCGATTGCTGGCTGTCGGTCAGCTCCAGCAGGGCGCCGATCAGTAGCGGGCCCATTTCGCTCAGCGTGGTGCGCAACGGATGACCGGACTGACCGTGAATGTCCCACAAGGTCACGGGATACGCCTGAGGCTTGTGATTGAGCCACGGCATGCCGGCGATGCGCTCGGCAATCTTGCCCTGGGGATTGCCGGCAGCACCGAGGCCGCACAGGTCGCCCTTGACGTCGGCGGCGAACACCGCGACGCCGGCGTCGCTGAACGCCTCGGCCAGACGCTGCAAGGTGACGGTCTTGCCGGTACCGGTGGCCCCGGCCACCAGCCCGTGACGGTTGGCCAGGCGCATGGCCTGGGCGATGGGTTGCCCGGCGAGGTCGGCGCCGATTACGAGTTGCAAGGAGTCAGGCATTTGGTCACCCAATGGTTAATCTTTGTCGAGCATGGCCGATAGCTAAAGGTGACAGATGCGACTGACATCCGCATCGGAGATTTCCCTAAGGAGAAGCGGAAATACCTGCTTGTACTCATCAAGCCCACCTAGCGAGCATCTATAGAAGCACGCCCTGAATAATAAGACCTTAGCGGAACCCCAAGCCATGAACAAAAATCTGCGTTTCAGCCATAAAATTTTGCTTGCCGCCGCCCTCATCGTCATTGCCGCCTTCGCCTCGTTCACGCTGTACAACGACTGGTTGCAACGCAATGCGATCCGCGAGGACCTGGACAATTACCTCAACGAGATGGGCGAGGTCACCGCCGACAACATCCAGACCTGGCTCAGCGGGCGCATCCTGCTGATCGAGAACGCTGCCCAGAACATCGCCATCAATCCCGAGCCTGCCGCCGTCGCCAGCCTGCTGGAACAGAAAGCCCTGACCTCGACCTTCATGGCGTCCTACCTCGGCGATGCCACCGGGCACTTCACCATCCGCCCGGATGCGAAGATGCCGGACGGTTTCGATCCGCGCGTTCGCCCCTGGTATAAAGGTGCGGAAAGCAGCAGCACCTCGACCCTGACCGAACCGTACATCGACGCCGCCACCGGCCAGACCATCATTTCCATCGCCACTGCCGCGAAAAAGGCCGGCCAGAGCGTGGGCGTGGTGGGCGGCGATCTGAGCCTGCAAACCCTGATCAACACCCTCAGCGCCCGGGACTTCTCCGGCATGGGCTACGCGTTCCTGGTCAGCGCCGACGGCAAGATCCTGGTGCACCCGGACAAGGCCCTGGTGATGAAATCACTGAAGGATGCCTATCCGCAGGACACGCCGCGCATCAGCAGCGACTTCACTGAAGTCACCGTCGACGGCAAGACCCGCATCGTCAACTTCACCCCGATCAAAGGCCTGCCGTCGGTGAACTGGTACATCGGCCTGTCGGTGGACAAAGACAAAGCCTTCTCGATGCTCAGCGAATTCCGCACCTCGGCCGTGATCGCGACCGTGATTGCAGTGGCGATCATCATTGCCCTGCTCGGCATGCTGATCCGCATTCTGATCCAGCCGCTGCATGTCATGACCCGCGCCATGGAAGACATCGCCGACGGCGAAGGCGACCTGACCAAGCGCCTGACCATTCAGAACCAGGACGAATTCGGCGTGCTCGGCACGGCGTTCAACCGTTTCGTCGAACGTATCCACGGCTCGATCCGCGAAGTGTCGTCGGCCACCGGCCAGGTCAACGAAGTCGCCCTGCGGGTAGTCGCGGCCTCGAACTCGTCGATGTACAACTCCGACCAGCAAGCCTCGCGCACCAACAGCGTGGCGGCGGCGATCAACCAGCTCGGCGCCGCCGCCCAGGAAATCGCTCGCAACGCCGCACAAGCCTCGACCCAGGCCAGCGACGCCCGTGGCCTGGCTGAAGACGGCCAGCAAGTGGTGGAGCGCAGCATCAAGGCGATGAATCAACTGTCGAGCATGCTCAGCGCATCCAGCAGCAATATCGAATCGCTGAACAGCAAGACCGTGAACATCGGCCAGATCCTGGAAGTGATCACCAGCATTTCCCAGCAGACCAACCTGCTGGCGCTCAACGCGGCCATCGAGGCAGCACGTGCCGGTGAAGCCGGGCGCGGATTTGCGGTGGTGGCGGACGAGGTGCGCAACCTCGCCCACCGCACCCAGGAATCGGCGCAACAGGTGCAGACCATGATCGAGGAACTGCAAGTCGGCGCCCGCGAATCCGTCAGCACCATGAGCGACAGCCAGCGACACAGCCAGGACAGCGTGGACATCGCCAACCTCGCCGGCGAGCGCCTGAACAGCGTGACCCAGCGCATTGGTGAAATCGACGGGATGAACCAGTCGGTGGCGACCGCGACCGAGGAACAGACTGCCGTGGTCGAGTCGATCAACGTGGATATTACCGAGATCAATACGCTGAACCAGGAAGGTGTCGAGAACTTGCAGGCGACGTTGCGTGCCTGCTCGGATCTGGAGCAGCAGGCTTCGCGCTTGAAGCAACTGGTTGGCAGCTTCCGCATTTAAAGCCGTTCTGCCGGTCGTCTTCGTCGGTTCATTGCCATCCGACGAAGACGACCGGCAATCCCTCCGAAACCGACCTTGCGCCCCACCGCGAAACCCCGACCGAACATCTATTCTTGATAAAGGTCAACCAAGGGAGATCACTGCGGAGGGACGTTCACCGTGCATATCGCTGACATCACCATGTTCTACGCCCCGGCCAGCGGCGGCGTGCGCACCTATCTGGATGCCAAGCACCGTCGGCTGGGGGTCAAGCCCGGCATCCGCCACAGCCTGCTGATCCCCGGGGCGGATTTTGGTGAGTCTGATGGCGTTTATACGGTTCCCGCCCCTGCCCTGCCCTTCGGCAAGGGCTATCGCTTTCCCCTGCGCCTGGCCCCTTGGCGAAACGTCCTGCAGGATCTGCAACCCGATCTGATCGAAGTCGGCGACCCGTACCTCACCGCCTGGGCCGCGCTCGATGCACGGCGACAACTGGATGTGCCGGTGATCGGTTTCTACCACTCGGACCTGCCGCTGCTGGTGGGAAACCGCATGGGCCATTGGGTCACGCCAAATGTCGATGCGTATGTGCGCAAGTTGTACGGCAACTTCGACCGGGTGCTGGCGCCCAGCCAGGTCATGGCCGACAAGCTCAGCAGGCTGGGGGTACGCAACGT
This sequence comes from Pseudomonas sp. 22082, assembly GCF_052046055.1. Classification (NCBI taxonomy): domain Bacteria; kingdom Pseudomonadati; phylum Pseudomonadota; class Gammaproteobacteria; order Pseudomonadales; family Pseudomonadaceae; genus Pseudomonas; species Pseudomonas sp. 22082. The sequence continues at coordinate 249,702 of NZ_JBQEQB010000007.1, read as the reverse complement.
ATATGTGCAGCCACTGGGCGTTGACCTTCAGACCTTCCACCCGGATGCCCGCGACGCTGGATTACGCGCCGAGCTGGGGATCGCCGAGGACACGCGCCTGCTGATCTTTGCCGGTCGCGGTTCCAAAGAGAAAAACCTGCCGGTGCTGCTCGATTGCATGAAACGCCTGGGGCCGCGTTATCACCTGCTGCTGGTCGGCTCGTCGATGCCGGCGTCCGTCCCGGACAATGTCAGCGTGATCGATCGGTTCTGCCCGGCCGCCCAGGTCGCGCGGTTGATGGCCAGCGCCGACGCGCTGATCCATGCCGGCGATCAGGAAACCTTCGGTTTGGTGATCTTGGAGGCCATGGCTTGTGGCATTCCGGTGGTGGCGGTGGCGGCAGGAGCGTTCGAGGAAATCGTCAGCGAATCCTGCGGCCTGCTCTGCGCGCCGAACAATGCGCAAGCCATGGCCAATGCCGTGCGCGAACTGTTCAGTCGCGGGACTGACGTACTCGGTCGACAGGCACGCCAACATGTCGAACGGTATTACGCCTGGGACACGGTGGTCGACAGCCTGCTGAGCCATTACCACGCGGTACTCGGCGATTCGGTTCCTCGGGTGGCCAATGGCTGAATTTCACGAACGTCCGGCGGTAATGCTGGTGCTGCATGACGTAGCACCCTCCACATGGGCCGATTATCGAGCCTTCGTCGAAGCCGTTGACCGGTTGGGCAATGTCCCGATGACGTGGCTGGTGGTCCCGGACTTCCATCGCCACGATGCCCTTGAGGCCCACCCCGAGTTCTGTCGAATGCTCGACCAGCGCGTCGCACGCGGCGATGAACTGGCCCTGCACGGCCACTTTCATGAGGACACCGAGCCCGGCCCGCGTACTGCTCGCGACTGGTTCATGCGCCGGGTCTACACCCATGAAGGCGAGTTCTATCAGTTGTCCCGTGAAGCCGCCCTCGCCCGCCTGCGCCCGGGCATCGATCTGTTTCGACGCCACGGCTGGCCGCTGCACGGTTTCGTGGCCCCGGCCTGGTTGATGAGCGCCGGCACCCGTCAGGCACTGCGCGAATTGCCGCTGCGCTACACCAGCGATCCACAGCATCTTTATCACTTGCCGGATTTCGCGGCGGTCGAGGCCCCCGGACTGGTGTGGAGCGCGCGCAGCGCCTGGCGTCGCGGTGTGTCAAAGATCGTCAACGAACAGCGAGAGCAGCGCTGGCGTCAGGCGCCGGTGATTCGTCTAGGCTTGCACCCGGTGGACATGCGTCACCGCTTTTCCCGGGATTACTGGTGGCGCACCCTTGAACGACTGCTGGCGGACGGACGCGTGCCCATGACCAAAATCGACTGGCTGACACGCCAGCGCACTCAAGCCGAGCGTGCCGCTTGAGTCGCGGCATTCTGCTGCTGATCGGCCTGCTGGTGGCCGTGGCGGTTCCTGTCCTGCTCGGCGGCGGCGAGACCTGGGAGCGCCTGCAGGCTTTCCCGCTGAATTGGCTGTTGATCATGTTCGCCATGGTGCTGCTGTGCTGGGGCATCAACACCCTGCGCCTGCGGCTGCTGCTCGGCGATCAGCGAGACCGGGTCACGCCCGTGAAAAGCCTCGGGGTGGTGATGGCGGCCGAATTCGCCTGGTGCGCCACGCCCGGCGGTAGCGGAGGGCCGTTGACGATCATGGCGCTGCTGGCGCGCAGCGGCGTGCGCCCGGCCCGGGGCAGCGCCGTGTTTGCGATGGATCAGTTGAGCGATCTGCTGTTTTTTCTCTGCGCCCTGAGCGGAATTCTGATCTACGCGCTGTTCCAGCATCTGAGCGATCGTATGGAATGGCTGCTGATTGTCAGCGCCGTGTCATTGTCCGGGGGCTTGCTGAGCTGCATATTGGTCGCGCGCTATCACCGCCGTTTGATCCGCTTGAGCGGACGACTGCTGGCCGGGATGAACATCGAACCGCGAACTCGACGGCGCTGGGCGCGGCAGTTACTGCACTTTCTGGCAGCTTTCACCGATGCGCTGAAGTTGCCCTGGGCGACATTGATCAAGGTGTTCGTCCTGACCTGCGTGCATTGGTCGCTGCGATACAGCGTGCTGTATCTGGCGTTGCGCGGGCTGGGGACGGATGTGCAGTGGGCCTGGACCTTTCTGATCCAGATGCTTTCGCTGGGAGCGGGGCAATTCAGCCTGTTGCCGGGCGGTGCCGGTGCAGCGGAATTGACCTCGGCGGCGCTTCTGGCGCCGATGGTCGGCAAGTCCACCGCGGCGGCGGCGATCCTGATCTGGCGGGTGGTGACGTATTACTTCTATCTGCTGGTGGGTGGCCCGGTGTTTCTATTGATGCTGGGCCGGCCATTGCTGAAAAAGCTGCTGAGCGTCAGACAGGCTTCTTGAGGTCATCCTCTTCGTCCTTGAGCTGTTCCCACAGTTCGGCAGCACCGGGAAACTCCGTGCCGTCCTCCGGGCTCAGGTCATCCGGGTCATAGCGGCTCAGGCAGCCCTCGCCCAAGGTGGCGGGTGCCTTGGAAGTGGCTTTGTCCAGTGGATCGCTCATCGGTCATTCCTCACGGTCCATGGATCGCTCCCACGCTCTGCGTGGGAGCGAACCTGAATCAGAACACCACGGTCTTGTTGCCGTGCACCAGCACGCGGTCTTCCAGGTGATAGCGCAGGCCACGGGCCAGCACCATCTTCTCGACGTCACGGCCGAAACGCACCATGTCTTCAATACTGTCGCTGTGGCTGACACGCACCACGTCCTGCTCGATGATCGGGCCGGCATCCAGCTCTTCGGTCACGTAGTGGCAGGTCGCACCGATCAGCTTCACGCCGCGCATCGAAGCCTGATGGTACGGCTTGGCACCGACGAACGACGGCAGGAAGCTGTGGTGAATGTTGATGACCTTGTGCGCGTATTCGCGGCACATGTCCGGCGGCAGGATCTGCATGTAGCGCGCCAGCACCACCACTTCGGCGTCGTGCTGCTTGACCAGACGCGACACTTCGTCGAAGGCCGGTTGCTTGTCCTGCGGATTGACCGGCACGTGGTAATAAGGAATGCCGTGCCACTCGACCATGCTGCGCAGGTCGTCGTGGTTGGAAATCACGCAGGATATCTCGCAATCCAGCTCGTCGCTGTGCCAGCGGTGCAGCAGATCAGCCAGGCAGTGGGATTCGCGGCTGGCCATCAGCACCACGCGTTTTTTCTGCTCGGTGTCGGTGATGCGCCAGTCCATCGAGAACTCTTCGGCGATCGGTGCAAACTTCTCGCGCAACACCTCGATACCGAAAGGCAGGGAATCGGCACGGATTTCGTGACGCATGAAGAACCAGCCGACCTGGTTATCCGAGTGGTGGCTCGCTTCAGTGATCCAGCCATTGTGGGCCGCCAGAAAGTTACTGACTTTGGCAACGATGCCAACGCGGTCCGGGCAAGAAATCACCAACCGAAAAGTGCGCATGAGGGGGAAACTCCAGAACTTCGCAAAGGCGGCCATTCTAGCGACTGCGCGGGAAAACTGCAGTATTGATGACCCACGGAGCCTCACCGCAGCCCGTCGCAGCTTTTTTGACGCGCGTAAACGCCAGAATGATGGCGTTGCAATAGCCATGCTTGAACAGAGCTGTGTGAATATCTGTGAAGACTCCATCACAATATTTAACTGAACATTCAATTCAGGGCTTTTCAACGTAACTAATTCAAATAAAAACCCCGGTTAAATGTTTACTTGATGAAACAGCCTGACTATTATTGCCGCACTGTCCCCTGCCATCGCGCACTCCCACATAAGGTAGTAATCATGTCCTTGATCAACGAATATCGTGCCACCGAAGAAGCTATCAAAGAGCTGCAAGCCCGTTTGAAGAACCTGTCGCAAGACGACAAACTGCAAGCCGAGCTGGAATTCGAAGGCAAACTGCGCACACTGATGGGCGAATATTCCAAATCCCTGCGCGACATCATCGCGCTGCTGGATCCAGAGTCCAAAACCAAGGCTCCACGTGGCGGCGCAGCCAAAACTACCGGCACCAAGCGTGCTCGCAAAGTTAAGCAATACAAGAACCCGCACAACGGCGAAGTCATCGAAACCAAAGGTGGCAACCACAAAACTCTGAAAGAGTGGAAAGCCAAGTGGGGCGGTGACGTGGTTGAAGGCTGGGCTACCCTGCTGGGCTAAGCCGCAACCCTTGTCGCAGAGCGCTTCTGTGATACAAAAAACGCCAGCGAACGCTGGCGTTTTTTTATGCCCGACATTCAAGCGCCGGACATGTTCGATTTCAAAGATTCAAACGTTTGCGCAATGCCTGGACATAGTTCTGCCATTCAACCAGCACCTCGGCCTGCATCGGCGCAGCACTAACCCGCCATTGCTCCATGGCCTCGGCAAAAGATTGCAAGGTATTAGGCGCCCCCCACTCCGGCTCGGACAGGCGTTGCCGACAAAAGATTTTCCAGCGCTCTTGCTCTTCGAAATTCAACGTATCGGGAAAGTTACGTGCTCGATATCGAAACAACAATTCAGGCAAACGTTCGTCATCGAACGGCCATTGCTCTCGCGCCAATTGAGCAGGATCGGTCGCCCTCACTTGCTCACATAAACGACGATCGCGATCACCGATAAATCCGTCGTACAACTGTTGTTCGGGATCTTCACTCGAGGTGAAATCTTCGCTGGCATAAATCGCCGAGACTTTATCTTTCCAAACTTGTTGTGCGTCACTTAGTCGCAAGGCACGTGCCTGATACAACGCCATGTCCAGACCCAGACGCTGTTGATCTTCAGCACGCAGCACCGCCAACGGCGCCACCACCGGGCACTTGTTGATGTGAATGAGTTTGAGCGGCACCGGCAACTCGTCTTCGGCCAGCTCGTCACGCCGGGTATACAGGCGCTGACGCAAAGTTTCGGCATCCAGGTCGAGCAGCCCCTGCGGATCCAGGTGCAGATCACAAACGATCAACGCGTTCTTGTTGCGTGGGTGCCAGGCCAGCGGCAGCACCACGCCGATATAACTGCGCGCGGCCGAGAAGCGGCCGGAAATGTGCACCATCGGCTGCAACAGGCGAATCTGGTCCATGACCTTCTGTTTGCTGCGCAACTGGAACAGCCAGTCATACAGCCTCGGCTGCTTCTGGCGGATCAACCGGGCCAGGGCAATCGTGGCGCGAACATCCGACAATGCTTCGTGAGCATTGCCGTGATCGATGCCATTGGCGGCGGTCAGGCGTTCGAGCTTGAGCGTCACCCGGCCTTCATCATCGGTCGGCCAGACCAGACCATCGGGGCGCAATGCGTAGGCGGCGCGCACCACATCGATCAAGTCCCAGCGACTGTTACCGCCCTGCCATTCACGGGCGTAGGGATCGAAAAAGTTGCGGTACAGGCTGTAGCGGGTCATCTCGTCGTCGAAACGCAGGGTGTTGTACCCGGCGCCGCAGGTGCCGGGAGCCGCGAGCTGGGCGTGGACCCGGGTCATGAAGTCGGCTTCGCTCAAGCCTTGCTCGGCGAGACGACTCGGCGTGATGCCGGTGATCGCGCACGCCGCCGGGTGCGGCAGGATGTCTTCGCTGGGCTGGCAGTAGAGATTGACCGGCGCATCGATTTCGTTGAGTTCATGGTCGGTGCGGATCCCGGCCACCTGCAACGGGCGGTCGCATCGGGGATTGATGCCGGTGGTTTCGTAGTCGTACCAGAAAATGGAAGTCACGGGCGGTTCCTGAACTGAAGATCGGCAAAGTCTAGGCGTTCGACCGCCGTCGCGGCCAGCACCGCATCATTCAGTCACCTTTGGTTGAAGGATGTGTATGACATAGTTATGTCGTTTCCCCCCGAGAGGCTGCTAGCATCGGACGCACTTGCATCCCGATCCGGCAACATCAGGTAGCCCATGCTCGAGACCACAGCACCGCCAAGGAAAGCACCGCTGGCCCCGCCACTGGACACGCGGCACCAGGTCGAAACGCCGGAAGGCATCGACTTGCCGCTGCGCCCCGCCGGCCTGATGGTGCGTGCCGTGGCGTTTACCATCGATCTGGGGTTGCGCGGGCTGATCCTCGGCCTGCTGCTCATGCTGCTGGCGCTGCTTGGCAAACTCGGTATCGGCCTGGGCTCACTGCTGCTGTTCGTGGTGAGCTGGTGGTACATGGTGTTGTTCGAAGTACTGCGTCAGGGCCGTTCGCCGGGCAAGCAATGGATGGGCTTGCGAGTGGTGCACGACGATGGCACGCCGGTCGGCTGGTCGGCTTCCCTGCTGCGCAACCTGCTGCGTTTTGTCGACCTGATGCCGTTCGGCTATTTCCTCGGTGCGATCAGTTGCCTGCAACACCCGACCTTCAAACGCCTCGGCGACATCGCGGCCGGCACGCTGGTGATCTACAGCGAACGCCCTCTCAAGCGTCCGCACTTGCCCGATGCCGAACCCCGTCGTTCGCCGATCCCGCTGACCCTGACTGAACAACGCGCCTTGCTCGCCTTCGCCGAACGCCAGGGTGAACTGTCGACGGCGCGGGTCAATGAACTGGCTGCATTGCTCGCTCAGCCGTTGCACATCAGCGCGCCGAAAGCCGTTGGCGAACTCAACGGCATTGCTCGCGGCCTGTTGGGGCCGACATGAAGCAAAGCCTTTTCGAATCCCGCCACAAGGCCGAATGGGAGCGTTTCAGCCTCGCCCTCGAACGTCTGGAACGGGGCAAGGACACCTCGCAGGTCGCGGAATTTCCCAAGGCTTATCGCCGACTCTGCCAGCATCTGGCCCTGGCGCAGGACCGTGGCTACAGCAGTTTTCTCGTCGACTCCCTGCAACAGCAAGTACTGCGCGGCCATCAACAGCTCTACCGTCATCGCAGCCAGCTCGGCGCTAACGTGCTGGGTTTCATCCTGGCCGGTTTTCCACGATTAGTCCGCGCAGAATGGCGCTTCGTGCTGGCCGCCGCCCTGCTGTTCTTCGGCAGCCTGATCGGTTTCGGGATGCTGGTGTATCTGAGTCCCGAATTGATCTACAACCTGATTCCCGCCGATCAGGTGCGCGAGATGCAGAGCATGTACGACCCCGCCGCTGGCCATCTCGGGCGTTCGGCCGAACGCGCGGCGAGCGAAGACTGGGTGATGTTCGGCTACTACATCATGCACAACATCGGCATCGCCTTTCAGACCTTCGCCAGCGGTTTGCTGCTGGGAGTGGGCAGTGCGTTTTTCCTGTTCTACAACGGGTTGATCATCGGCGCGGTGGCCGGACACTTGAGCGAGATTGGCTTCGGCCAGACCTTCTGGTCATTCGTGATCGGACACGGTGCGTTCGAACTCAGCGCCATCGCCCTGGCCGGTGCGGCAGGACTGAAACTGGGTTGGGCGTTGATCGCGCCGGGACGCCTGACACGAATCGAAGCCCTGCAGATTGCGGCGCGCCAGAGCATCCTGCTGATCTGCGGCGTGATGCTGTTTCTGTTGATCGCGGCGTTTATCGAAGCCTATTGGTCATCGCGCACCGGGGTTTCGCCGCAGACCAAATACCTGGTCGGCGCCGGGCTCTGGCTGTGCGTGGCGCTCTATCTGCTGTTCGCCGGAAGGTCCCGCCATGCGCCTGAGTGACGCAACCGTGGCGATCCGTCCGCGTACCACCTGGGAGGCGATGGACCTGGGCGTGCTCATGAGTCAGCAGCACCGGCGTCTGCTGATGACCAGTTGGGCGATCGTCACCCTGCCGCTGTTCGCGGTGCTCAGCCTGTTGCTGTGGGATTCACCGTCACTTGCCGTGTTCATCTTCTGGTGGCTGAAACCGGCGTACGAGCGTTTGCCGCTGTACATCCTGTCCAAGGCACTGTTCGGCGAAACACCCACCTTGAAACAGGCCTTGCGCCAATGGCCGCGCCTGCTCAAGCCGCAACTGCTCGCCAGCCTGACCTGGCGTCGCTTCAGCCTGAGCCGCAGCTTCCTGCTGCCCGTGCTGCAACTCGAAGGCCTCGACGGCACCGCTCGCCAACAGCGTTTACAGGTGCTGCTGCAACGCAATGCCGGCGCCGCGCAATGGCTGACGATCATCGGCGTGCATCTGGAAACGGCGCTGTGGATCGGCCTGATGGTGTTGTTCTATCTGCTGCTGCCGCAACAGGTCGAAACCGATTGGGACTGGCAAAGCCTGATCTTCGCGGCCGACTACGAATGGCGCTGGCTGGAGCATCTGACCAATGCGTTCTATGCGTTGATCCTGGTGATCTGGGGACCGGTGTATGTCGCCTGCGGGTTCAGCCTGTATCTGAACCGCCGCACCGTCCTCGAAGCGTGGGACATCGAACTGGTGTTCCGCCGCTTGCGCCAGCGTTTGAACAGCAGCGCAATCGGCTTGCTGCTGGCGGTGTGTCTGCTGTTGCCGGGGTTGCCCTCAGCCTGGGCTGCCGAGCCTGCCACAGCTCCGGATGCACCGCGTCTGTTGAACCAGCCACTGACCAGCGAGGCATCACGCGACAGCATCAAGGCTTTGCTCGAACAACCGCCGTTCAAGAACAAGGAAACCGTCACCCGTTATCGCTTCGGCGAAGATCCCGCTGCTGCCGAAAAAACCAGGGAAGGCGAGGCACCGCAATGGTTGAAAACCCTGCTTGGCTGGCTGGACGGCCGACACCTCGACGGCCTGGCCAAGGCGATCGAAGTCGTGCTGTGGGGCGCGGTGATCGCCGGGCTCGGCTGGCTGGTCTGGCGTTATCGAGATCTTCTGCAAACGTTCGTCGGCCGTCGTCCGCGCTTGCCCGAACCGAACAAAAGACCCTTGCCGCAACAGGCCTTCGGTCTGGACCTGCAAAAGGAAAGCCTGCCAGATGACATCGCCAGCCACGCGGAACAGCTCTGGCAAACCGAGCCGCGCGTGGCACTGGGTCTGCTGTACCGGGCATTGCTCAGTCATCTATTGCACGACTTCAACCTGACCTTGAAACCCGCCGACACCGAAAACGAAGTGCTGGCCCGGATCGAACAGTTGCAGCGCCCGGATCTGCTCACTTATAGCCGTCACCTCACCGGTCACTGGCAGAACATGGCCTACGGGAACCGCGTGCCGGCGGCGCATCTGCAACAGGAATTGTGTGATGGCTGGCGGTCCCTGTTCGGCCACGGAGTTGCCCGTTGAACCGGCGCGCACTCTGGCTTTTGGGCGGCGCGTTGATCGTCGCCCTGCTCGGTGCGCTGGGCATTTATCTGTACCTCAAGGCCACGCCGTACCAGGCCGAAGTCGATCACGGCCCGTCCCCCGCTGCGCAAGCCAATCCTTATCTGGCAGCGGAGATGTTTCTGCGCGAGCGCGGGATCGACGTCAGTCATGCCGAAAGCCTCGCCGTGTTGCCCGACATTGATCCGCGCCAGCACACGCTGCTGATGTTCAACGACCGCTCGAAAATGACCCCGCGTCAGGTCGATCAGGTTTTGAACTGGGCCCGGGCCGGCGGACGGCTGGTGTTCGTCGCCGAATCGATCTGGGATGAAAAGACCGGCCAGAGCAACGACCTGCTGCTCGACCGCGTGCAACTGCATCAACTCTTCAGCAAGGATCTCAAGGATCCGCCGCCGGATAACGCCGAAGACCCCTTCCCGAATCTGACCAAACTCTATCTGGAAGACGAGGACGCACCCGCCTACGCCGGATTCGACACCGCCTTCCATCTCGAGGACCCGAAAAACCTCGCCCAGGCCTGGGCCAATAGCGCGAAAGCCACGCACATGATGCAACTGGCTTTCGGCCTCGGCACGATCACCGTGGTCACCGATGCCGATCTGTGGAAAACCCCGGCCATGGCGCAACACGACAATGCCTGGCTGCTCTGGTATTTGAGCGCCGATACCGCTGTGACCCTGCTGTTCAACACCGAGCACGACAGTCTGCCGGCCCTGCTCTGGCGGTATTTTCCGCAAGCCATCGTGGCCCTGATTGCCTTGATCGGTCTGTGGCTGTGGCATGTCGGCGTGCGTCACGGCCCGGTGCAGGCGCCGTCTCCGAGTGGTCGTCGACAGTTGATGGAACACCTGCGCGCCAGTGCCGATTTCATCCTGCGTCACAACGGCCAACAGACCTTGCTGCAAGCGTTGCAGCAGGACGTTCTGCGCCGCGCCCGTCATCGACATCCCGGTTTCGACCAACTGAATGTCGCCGAACAATGGCTGGTGCTGTCGCGCCTGACCCGCCAACCGACCCGTGCCATCAGCCAGGCCCTGAGCCCGGCACCGCAGCGGCGCATGTCCAGCGCCGAATTCTGCCGTCAGGTCGCCCACCTGCAAGCCTTGAGGAACACGCTATGACCGAACACATCGAACCCGGTTCGCCCAGCCACGTGGCCCAGCAACGCCAGCGCGCCAGCCAGTTGGCCCAGGCCGTGCGCGGCGAATTGCAAAAAGCGCTGATCGGCCAGAACCCGGTGATCGAAGATGTGCTGACCGCGCTGATCGCCGGCGGCCACGTGCTGCTCGAAGGCGTTCCCGGCCTCGGCAAGACCCTGTTGGTACGCGCCCTGGCAAAATGCTTCGGCGGCGAGTTCGCGCGCATTCAGTTCACCCCGGACCTGATGCCCAGCGACGTCACCGGCCACGCGGTCTACGACCTGCAAACCGAGCAGTTCAAACTGCGCAAGGGCCCGCTGTTCACCAACCTGCTGCTGGCCGACGAGATCAACCGCGCCCCGGCCAAGACGCAAGCCGCCCTGCTCGAAGCGATGCAGGAGCGTCAGGTCACCCTCGAAGGCCGGGCCTTGCCGATTGCCCAGCCATTCATGGTGCTCGCCACGCAGAACCCGATCGAACAGGAAGGCACCTATCCGCTGCCCGAAGCCGAGCTCGATCGCTTCATGCTCAAGGTGCGCATGGATTACCCCGACGCCGATCAGGAGCTGGACATGGTGCGGCAGGTCAGCCGCTCGACCCGTGCCGACATGCTCGACGTGCAACCGCTGCGCACGGTGTTGCAGGCCAAGGACGTGCAAGCCCTGCAACGCATCGCCAGCGATTTGCCGCTGGACGATCAGGTGCTCGATTACGCCGTGCGTCTGGCGCGCAGCACCCGCACCTGGCCGGGGCTGAGCCTAGGCGCCGGGCCACGCGCCTCCATTGCACTGGTCCGTTGCGCCCGCGCCCGGGCCTTGCTGCGCGGTGGTGAATTCGTGATTCCCGACGACATCAAGAGTTGCGCACTGGCGGTGTTGCGTCACCGGGTACGCCTCGCGCCAGAGCTGGACATCGAAGGCCTGCAAGTCGATCAAGTCCTTCAGCAACTGCTTGACCAGATCCCGGCGCCGCGCCTGTGAAACCCTCGCGCCTGCTGTTGATCTGGCTGGCGATCCTGCTGGCCATCGGCATTGTGCTGGGCGCGTTGCAGGCGCTGGATGTGGAAGTGCCATCGAGCCTGTTGTCGATCAACTGGGGTTTGTTGCTGGCGCTGTTTGCGCTGAGCCTGCTGGACGCGCTGCGTCTCAAGCGTCTGCCCTCGCCCCGCGTGCAACGACAGGTGCCCGGCAGCCTGGCCCTCGGTCGCTGGAGCGATATCCGGCTGGAAGTCGAACACGAGCTCGACCAGCCACTGGCCATTCAAATCTTCGACCACGTACCCGACAGCCTCGGCTACGAAAACCTGCCGCTCTCCACCGAGCTGCAACCCGGCCAGCGCAGCCTGATCGGCTATCGCCTGCGCCCGCTCAAACGCGGCCACTACACCTTCGAAACCTGCGAACTCAACCTGCCGAGCCCCTTCGGCCTGTGGTCCGGCAAACGCCTGCTGACCATCACCGACCACACCCGCGTCTACCCCGACTTCGCCCGCCTCTACGGCGGCCAGTTGCTGGCGGTCGACAACTGGCTCAGCCAGCTCGGCGTGCGTCAGCGCCAGCGTCGTGGCCTGGGAATGGAATTCCATCAGCTCAGGGAATTTCGCGAAGGCGACAGCCTGCGTCAGATCGACTGGAAAGCCACCGCCCGCCACCGCACACCGATTGCCCGGGAGTACGAAGACGAGCGCGATCAACAGATCATTTTCATGCTCGATTGCGGGCGACAGATGCGCAGTCAGGATGGGGAGCTGTCGCACTTCGACCATGCACTGAATGCGTGTCTGCTGTTGAGTTATGTGGCCTTGCGACAGGGGGATGCGGTGGGCTTGTCCACCTTCGCCAGCGATCAGCCGCGGTTCATTGCACCGGTCAAAGGTGCGGGGCAGCTCAAGGTGTTGCTCAACGGTGTTTATGACCTGGATAGCACGCGGCGTTCGGCGGATTATCCGGCGGCGGTAAATCAGTTGCTGGCGAGGCAGAAGCGTCGGGCGCTGGTGGTGTTGGTGACGAATGTGCGGGATAAGGATGATGAGGAATTGCTGAACGCCGTCAGACAATTAAGCCAACAGCATCAAGTACTCGTGGCCAGCCTGCGTGAAAGCACGCTTGAAGATAGACGGCATTCGCAGGTGCAAACGATTGAGCAAGCGCTTGAATACTGCGCAACAGTGGATTACCTGAACGCCCGATCGGTGCTCCATGAAAAATTGAGTGCCCAAGGAGTGCAAGTGATAGATGCCCCCCCAAGTGAATTGAGTACAGACGTAATTTCGCGGTATCTGAGCTGGAAAAAATCTGGAGCACTCTGCTAACACATTGTGAAATTCACACGGGAAGGCCAGATTAAAACTACGAAAAATCAAAAGCTCTAAACAATAAGCTGGCTCAGTTCACCCGAGGAGCATCACAAGCTGATGCATCTCACCAGTCGAGTAGAAATCGCTAGCCAACTAACACTCGCAGATGCCACTGCTATGCTTGTTTTTTTGCAAAAAGGAGCCTAAGAATGGCCGTTCAATACTCTCTATCAGACGTGTTGGAAAGGATGTATCAGAATCAACTCGGCTTGGAAGCCGCTCTAATGGAATTAGTACTCCTGGTCGAAGCACAGGGAATGGTGGATACCGGAAACAACGTCCGAGAAGCACTTTTTACAATCGGAGAAAACGCTGGCTTCATCAATCAAGGTTTGGCCAAGCTGAAAGGAAAACGTCCCAGCTAAAGCTTTCGGACTTTCGCCTATGTCTCCAAGATCTTTCGATGTATTTCTTCTACGGTTCGTGTCCTCTAGAACCAATAATTAACTGGGGGTTTTCTTACAGCTCGGTTCTCAAGAAAACTCCCTTTGCCTACGACTACACTAGCTCTGCCCCACGTGTAAAAACCTTCAAAAGAGATGCAAAACTGTTGTTCTCTCACTTTTTGTGGACAACAAAAAAACGGTGTAATTGAGGCTACAACACGTGACGCTTTTGCCTACATGTAAGCGCGAATCCGCCGGCTTGTGCACCTTGGCGTTGCCCCGTAACTTGATCCCCGTCGCTGCCAATCAGCGGCCGGGTTTAGTCGCCCGAGGTAAGATAGGTTTGCAAACGCATCGTCCAGTCGGGTATTCCCTATCCCTGCACTCGATGGTGGCTGTGAGCAGGGTGCCCCCGGGCACGCCGGAAAAGCCTACTTCCCCGGTCGACTAACCTGCTTACAGCTGCCACCCCCTCGTTTAGTCGCGAAGCGGTAACAGCCCAACTTATTAGGAAGTTAGGTATGTTCAAAGCTACACCAAATCCGCCTTCGGATATCGATCCAACTGACAAGACTGATCAAACCGATCCGGTCTCCCCCTACGCCTCCGTCGATTCAAAAAAACTCCACGACGCGGCCCATCGGGCCCTCGACTTTTACCTCAACCCCAAAGCTGAAAAATCACGCAACTCCGTGGATCGTGGCATGCAGATGTTCAAAGTCGATCCGGACATCAACCCGGAAGCCATCGCCATCCAGACCTACGAAACCTTTTCCTCGGTCAGCATTCTGTTGCTGGATCTGGCCGACAGCCTGGACGACAAGCCGCGGCATCTGGCGATGGCGATCTATCAGTTGAGTGAATTGGGGTTGTTGCTGGTGGAGAAGACACTGGATAACGAACGGGCGATTGCGATAAACGAGTAAGAAAAAGGGCCACAACCTTCGGCAGGTTGTGGCCCTTTTGGTTTTCAAGCCGAGGCCGGCAACGGCTGAAAGCTGAAGTACTGCTTCAACGCCTCGACCAGTTGCCCATACTCGGGCGGCGTCCGGTACAGGCTGAAGCCGGCGTCGTAGTGTCGGGGGGTCGCGTCTTCGTGGCACCACAGGCAGCACGCGGTGAGGTCGATGACCTGCTGACAGCCCTCGCCCAAGGGAATTTTCAGGCGCAGGTTGAACTCGGCACCGATCATCATCGGCAACTGGCTGATGAGCATCAAACCGTCTTCGGACACGTTGCCCAGAAAGCCGATGGGTTTGTCGGTGACGCTGTTGAATACTCGCAGAAAATACGGCAGCTGATGCCGTTCGATTCGACGGTCGGTAAACATAAGCAATTCGCCATGCAAGGCTCCATTACAGAGCCGCACTCTCGCTTCGGAACGGACCTGTGCGTCAGGTTCGCTCTCCCCGCACCCGGTGTGGCGCTCGCTACGCGCATCTCATGCCAGTCGCAGGTGTTGCGCCGGTACAGATATCGATCTGCACCGGTGTCATTCGACTATAGCTCACCCTATACAAGCAGCCAGCTTTTGTATGGCAACCGCCATCAGAACCGGGTTGGACGTACCACGGCGGCAGCGCTGCGCGTCGGGTAGTGACCCAAGCTCTGCAGGGTTTCCAGACGCGCGCGGGCGCGGTAGGCGTATTCGCTGTTGGGGTACGAGGCGATGATGAACTGATAGGTCTGCGCCGCATCGACGAACATTTTCTGCCGTTCGAGGCACTGGCCGCGCATCATCGACACTTCCGGCCACACATAAGGGCGGGCGCGGCTGGCGCGTTCGACCTTGGACAGTTCAAGCATCACCTGCTCGCAATTGCCCCGGTCATAGGCGCTGTAGGCGTTGTTCAAATGATGGTTCATCGACCAACGGGTGCAGCCCGAAGCGGCGAGGACGCTGAGGGCAAGGGCGGCAATGGGCACGAATCGCATGGGGGTTCTCCTGTCTTGTGCTCTGTATCGACCCCTGGTCGGAAATCTTCAGGCGCGTTTGTCCCAAAGTTGCCGTGTTCAATAAAGAAAGTATTAAGTAGTGCAAACGAACAATGACTACACCCTTCGAGCATAGTAGCCTTCGCTGGCGCTTGAACCTGAGGAGTCTTTGCATGTCCGTCCGTCGTACCAAAATCGTCGCTACCCTTGGCCCGGCCAGTAACTCGCCGGAAGTTCTCGAACAGCTGATTCTGGCTGGCCTGGACGTCGCCCGTCTGAACTTCTCCCACGGCACCCCCGACGAGCACAAGGCTCGCGCGAAGCTGGTGCGTGACCTCGCGGCCAAGCACGGTCGCTTCGTCGCCCTGCTGGGTGACCTGCAAGGCCCGAAAATCCGTATCGCCAAATTCGCCAACAAGCGCATCGAGCTGAAGATCGGTGACAAGTTCACCTTCTCCACCAGCCATCCGCTGACCGAAGGCAACCAGCAAGTGGTCGGCATCGACTACCCGGACCTGGTCAAGGACTGCGGCGTGGGCGACGAGCTGCTGCTCGATGACGGCCGCGTGGTCATGCGCGTTGAAACCGCCACCGCCACCGAGCTGAACTGCGTCGTGACCATCGGCGGTCCGCTGTCCGACCACAAAGGCATCAACCGTCGCGGTGGCGGCCTGACCGCGCCGGCCCTGACTGAAAAAGACAAGGCCGACATCAAGCTCGCCGCTGAAATGGAAGTCGACTACCTCGCCGTGTCCTTCCCGCGTGACGCCGCCGACATGAACTACGCCCGTCAACTGCGCGACGAAGCCGGCGGCACCGCCTGGCTGGTGGCGAAGATCGAACGCGCCGAAGCCGTGGCCGACGACGAAACCCTCGACGGTCTGATCAAGGCTTCCGACGCGGTGATGGTTGCCCGTGGTGACCTCGGTGTGGAAATCGGCGACGCCGAGCTGGTGGGCATCCAGAAGAAAATCATTCTGCACGCACGCCGCCACAACAAGGCGGTGATCGTGGCGACCCAGATGATGGAGTCGATGATCCAGAACCCGATGCCGACCCGCGCCGAAGTGTCCGACGTGGCCAACGCCGTGCTCGACTACACCGACGCCGTGATGCTGTCTGCCGAGTCCGCTGCCGGCGCTTACCCGCTGGAAGCCGTGCAGGCGATGGCGCGCATCTGTGTCGGCGCTGAAAAGCACCCGACCAGCAAGACCTCCAGCCACCGTATCGGCAAGGAATTCGAGCGCTGCGACGAAAGCATCGCGCTGGCGACCATGTACACCGCCAACCACTTCCCGGGCGTCAAGGCGATCATCGCACTGACCGAAAGCGGCTACACCCCGCTGATCATGTCGCGTATCCGCTCCTCGGTGCCGATCTACTGCTTCACCCCGCACCGCGAAGCCCAGGCTCGCGCGGCAATGTTCCGTGGCGTGTACACCGTACCGTTCGACCCGGCTTCGCTGGCACCGAACGAAGTCAGCCAGAAAGCCATCGACGAACTGGTCAAGCGCGGCGTAGTGGAGAAAGGCGACTGGGTCATCCTGACCAAGGGCGACAGCTACCACACCACCGGCGGCACCAACGGCATGAAGATCCTGCATGTGGGCGATCCGCAGGTCTGAGTGACCGGCTGCTGAAAACGAAAAGCCCTGCCATTTGAATGGCGGGGCTTTTTCATTTCAGGAGTGTTGATCGTTACTACGTTGATCGTTCCCACGCTCTGCGTGGGAATGCCTCAATGGGCGCTCCGCGTCCGCTTCGGCATGGGACGCGGAGCGTCCCGGGCTGCATTCCCACGCGGAGCGTGGGAACGATCAGTGAGCGGAGTGCGGCGGCGGTCCGTGCGCGCAGTGTGGCCGCGGTCGATGCGCGGAGTGCGGGGGCGATCGATGCGCGGAGCGGTCGGCGGATATCTCAATGCCGTTTGATGAACCCCGTCAACGCCGCCAGCGCCTCCGGCGAGCGCAGCCGCTGGGTGAACAGTGCGCCCTCCTCCTCGATCACTTTGCGAATCAACTCGCGATCCGGCGCGCGCATCAATTGCTTGCTGATGCGCACCGCCTCGGCCGGCAGCTCGTCAAACCGCAACGCCATCTCCCGCGCCTTGGCCAACGCGGCCTCGCCACTGCCCAGCGCCTCGGTGGCGATCCCCCATTGCGCGGCTTGCTCACCCGTAAAGCCTTCACCGAGCAGCAGCAACTCCGAGGCTTTGGCCTGCCCGAGCAAGCGCGGCAGGATCAGGCTGGAGCCAAACTCGGGGCACAACCCTAGATTGACGAACGGCATGCGTAACCGTGCATCCCGCGCCACGTACACCAGATCGCAATGCAACAGCAGCGTCGTGCCGATCCCCACCGCCGCCCCGGCCACGGCGGCGATCACCGGTTTACGGCATTCAAGCAAGTTGAGCATGAAGTGAAACACCGGGCTATCGAGGTCGCTCGGTGGTTGCTGGATGAAGTCGGCGATGTCGTTGCCGGCGGTGAAGCACTCGGCGCTGCCGGTGATCAGCACGGCGTTGATTTCGGGATCGTGATTGGCTTGCTTGAGCGCTTCGGCCAACTGGCTGTACATGGCCCGGGTCAGGGCGTTTTTCTTGTCCGGGCGGTTGAGGCGCAGGGTCAGCAAACCGCGTTCGCGGTGCAGCAGGATGGCGTCGGTCATGGTGTGTCTCGCGTCTGAAGAATCAGCGCTCAACCACGGCTCAGGAAGACATCGGCCAGCAGTTGATTGCGCGGCAGTCCGGCCAGGAACAGACGCTTGGCAAACGCGTCGACGCTGGCCGTCGAGCCGCAGACTAAGGCCAGGGTTTGCCGGGAAACAAGGCGCAGTTGCGCCAAAGCGCCCGGCAACTCGGCCGCCGTCCACAGTTCGACGCTGAGGTTTTCCCGCTGCGCGGCCAGTGCCTCAAGGGGTTTGGCCAGGTAATGCCCGGCGGCATCATGGGCCAGGTGAATGACGCGGATGGCGCCCCGGTGATCCTGGCGCAAGGCCTCACGCAACACGCCGAACAACGGGCCGAGCCCGGTGCCGGCGGCCAGCAGCCACAGCGGCCGGTCGTGCCAGTCCGGGTCGTAATGCAGCGCGCCGCCGCGCAGTTCGCCGAGGCGGATCGGATCGCCGATCTGCAAGCGTCGCGCGGCATCGCTGAATTCACCGGGCTGGCGGCAATCGAGATGGAATTCAAGAAAACGGTCTTCTTCCGGCAGGCTCGCCAGCGAATACGGCCGCGCAATGTGGCCCGCCCACAGCACCAGATGCTGACCGGCGCTGTAGCGCAACGGTCGCTGGGTTATCAGGCGCAAACGCAACACGCTGTCGCCGAGCCAGTCCAGCGCCTCGACCGTGGCCGGGCGACCATCGGTGACGGGATCGAAAGTATGCACCTGCAAGTCTTCGATCACCTGACACTGACAGGCCAGCCGCCAACCCTGATCACGTTGCTCGGCGCTCAGGGCATCCGGGCGACTGTCAGTAGGCAAGCCCTGCACGCATTGCACCAGACACGCATGGCAACTGCCGGCGCGGCAGCTGTAAGGCACGGCCACGCCGTTTTGATTGAGGGCATCGAGCAGGTTGCTGCCCGACGCCACCGACCACTGTCGTTCACCCACTCGCAGTTCAGGCATCGACGTTCTCCCATGCCGCCGCGCAACGGTTACGCCCGTCACGCTTGGCCCGGTACAGCGCCTGATCGGCACGCTGCAAGGCGTCGTCCAGATCGTCGCCCAGTTCCAGCAAGGTCATGCCGGCGGACAGGCTAAGGTTTTTCACATTCAGGCCCACCAGTTCAACGTCGGTGAAGGCGATGCGCAGGCGTTCGCAACAGGCGGTCAGGCTTTCAGCGTTGCAATCGGGCAGCAGCACCACGAATTCTTCACCACCATAACGCGCCAGCACATCGCCGTCGCGCAGGCAGGCCCCGGCTACCCCGGCGAACGCCTGCAACACCTGGTCGCCGGCAGCGTGGCCATGGATATCGTTGATGCGCTTGAAGTGGTCGAGGTCGATCAGTGCCAGACCGTGCACCACGTCGGGCTCCATCGCATTCAACTCGCGGGTGGCCAGGCGCAGGAAATGCCGGCGGTTGAACAGCCCGGTCAGCTCGTCGGTGGCAACAAGGTCTTCGAGTTGGCGCATCATCCCGCGCAGGGTGTCCTGATGCGCCTGCAGGGCGAACCGGCGCTGACGCATGCGTTGGCGCGAGGTCTGGACGAAACGCGCATAGATCACCAGCCAGGCCAGCACGATCAGCAGGATGCAGGCCTGCAACGCGGAAAGCGCCGGATCGTGCAGACGGAAGTGGTAACCGTCCCACAGCGTGATGGCGCAGAAGCTGAAGAACACCAGCATCGCGCAGCGTACGAACGCCCGCTGTGACAGATGGAACAGGCCGAACAGCAGGACCAGCACATAGAAAACCAGAAACTCGCCCCGAGCCTCCTCCAGATGAGCAATCAGCCACGTCTGCCAGCCAAGGCCCAGCAGCACTTGGGCTTCGGTCAGGCTAGGGTCGGAAAAGCGCAAATTGCAGCCGGTAAAGAACAGGGCGAACAGGACCGCCTGGCTGATCACCACCAGCGCACTGCCGACGGCGACGCCGGCCAGTGAATCGTTGTAGTGACCGGTGAAATACGCCAGCCACAGCAGCAGCAAAGCCAATCCGTAGGTGGCTGCAGCGAGGGCGAAGCGTTTGAGCAAAAGACGTTGAATGGCGTTATGGGTCAATCGTTGACTCACCGTGCGATAAGAGGCTGACCGAGTGTCCTACCCTACAGACCGGCTGCCACTTTAGTGGCGCAGGCGATAAATGACCATTGATTTTCGGGCCGGGTATTTGGCGTCAAAAACCTGCAGCCATGCGACCAACGAATGACTCCCGGCAGATGTGCCCGCCCCCGAGGCGCGGTATACTGCCGCGCCTTTTTAGCGTCGCGCCAGCAGCCCCGGCGTGCCTTGAAAGGTGTCTGCGACCGACCGATGCACCCAAGCCGCAGGCACCTTATTGAATGTTCCCGTCTTTTAGAGGAGCGCGACTCATGACCGTGATCAAGCAAGACGACCTGATTCAGAGCGTTGCCGACGCCCTGCAGTTCATTTCCTATTACCACCCCGTGGACTTCATCCAGGCGATGCACGAAGCCTACCTGCGCGAAGAATCGCCAGCGGCCCGTGACTCGATGGCGCAGATCCTGATCAACTCGCGCATGTGCGCCACCGGCCACCGGCCGATCTGCCAGGACACCGGCATCGTGACCGTGTTCGTGCGGGTGGGCATGGACGTGCGTTGGGATGGCGCGACCATGAGCCTGGACGACATGATCAACGAAGGCGTGCGCCGCGCCTACAACCTGCCGGAAAACGTCCTGCGTGCCTCGATCCTGGCCGACCCGGCCGGTGCGCGTAAAAACACCAAGGACAACACCCCGGCAGTCATCCACTACTCCATCGTTCCGGGTAACACCGTGGAAGTGGACGTGGCGGCCAAGGGTGGCGGTTCCGAGAACAAGTCGAAAATGGCCATGCTCAACCCGTCCGACTCGATCGTCGACTGGGTACTCAAGACCGTTCCGACCATGGGCGCCGGCTGGTGCCCACCGGGCATGCTGGGCATCGGCATCGGCGGTACCGCCGAGAAAGCCGCCGTCATGGCAAAAGAAGTGTTGATGGAATCCATCGACATTCACGAGCTCAAGGCCCGTGGCCCACAGAACCGCATCGAAGAAATGCGTCTGGAGCTGTTCGAGAAGGTCAACCAGCTGGGCATCGGCGCCCAGGGCCTCGGTGGCCTGACCACCGTGCTCGACGTGAAGATCATGGACTACCCGACTCACGCCGCTTCCTTGCCGGTGTGCATGATCCCGAACTGCGCCGCCACCCGTCACGCGCACTTCGTGCTCGACGGTTCCGGCCCTGCTTCGCTGGAGGCGCCACCGCTGGACGCCTACCCGGAAATCGTCTGGGAAGCCGGTCCGTCGGCCCGTCGCGTCAACCTCGACACTCTGACCCCGGAAGACGTGCAGAGCTGGAAGCCGGGCGAAACCGTCCTGCTCAACGGCAAGATGCTCACCGGTCGCGACGCCGCGCACAAGCGCATGGTCGAGATGCTGAACAAGGGCGAAACCCTGCCGGTTGATCTGAAAGGTCGCTTCATCTACTACGTCGGCCCGGTTGATCCGGTCGGTGACGAAGTGGTTGGCCCGGCTGGCCCGACCACCGCCACGCGGATGGACAAGTTCACCCGTCAGATCCTCGAGCAGACCGGCCTGTTGGGCATGATCGGCAAGTCCGAGCGCGGCCCGACCGCGATCGACGCGATCAAGGACAACAAGGCTGTGTACCTGATGGCCGTCGGCGGCGCCGCTTACCTGGTGGCGCAAGCGATCAAGAAGTCCAGGGTCCTGGCGTTCGCCGAGCTGGGCATGGAAGCGATCTACGAGTTCGAGGTCAAGGACATGCCGGTCACCGTTGCGGTGGACAGCAAAGGTGAGTCGGTACACATCACCGGTCCTGCGATCTGGCAACAGAAGATCAGCGAAAGCCTGGCGGTAGAAGTGCAGTAAGCGCTTCATCGGCTTCGGAAAAAACGGGCGGTCAGCAATGACCGCCCTTTTTTTTGCCTGCCGTCAGTCGGCACCTGTCAGATCTGACAGGTGTCACGCCCGATGCCCTCTGTTAGCGTGGAACCTCGACGTTTACAGGTTGCGCTGCCATGGTCCCTGATGCAGATGCGCTCGTCACTCCTCCCTCCATCGCCAGGACTGCGTCCATTGCCACCAACGGACGCAGTTGGGGGGAGATCGGTGTCACCGGGCAACGGTCTTACACGCTGCCGTTGCCGACCCTGGACGCGCGCAGCCTCAATCCCGAGTTGCAACTGGTCTACGACGGCAATGCGGGCAACGGGACGTGCGGCCTCGGCTGGGATCTGCCGCTGGCGGCCATCTCGCGCAAGACCAGCAAAGGCGTACCGAAATATGAAGACGCCGACATCATGCAGGCCGACGGCACGGATCTGCGACCCGAACTGACGGCTGACGACAAGATCCTGTCGACCCGACGCACCCTCGGTATTGGGAGGCGGGCCAGAGAGTTTTCGGTGGTTCGCTACATTCCTCGCCTGCAAAGTACGTTCGACCTCTACCACTTCTGTACACCTGACGATGGCAACCCCTTCTGGATAATCGCGCGTGCCGACGGCTCGCAACAGTGCTATGGCATCACGCCGGATTCGTGCATCTACGATCCTGAAATCCCGGGCCACATCGCCGCGTGGCTGCTGGTGGAAATCCGCAATGCGGTGGGAGAAAACATCTTTTTCGAGTACAAGCGCGACGACAACGAAGTTGACCCACGCTTTGATTATCGGGCCCAGCGCTACCTGCGGCAGGTCTGCTACTGCAACAAGACCGCCAGTGCCGACCTGCTGTGCCTGGACCACGCGCAACCGCAGGATCTGGAGTGGCTGTTCCGGCTGATCGTGGACTACGGAGAACGTGACACCGGGCTCGATGCGGTTCCGCCGTTCAAGGCACCGGACGAAAACGCCTGGCCACTGCGCTCAGACCCTTATCGCATGCATCGCTATGGCTTCGAGGTCGGTAGCCGACGGTTGTGCAGGCAGTTCCTGTTGTTCAACAACACGGGCCCGGAGAAGGTGCTGGTCAATCGCCTGTTGCTGGAGCACCAGGCCACGGCGCTGCTCTATAACCATCTGAGCGCCGCGCACTACATGAATTACGACGCGCAGGGGCATATCAAACACTTTCCCCCGCTGGAGTACTTCTATGAACTGTTCAAGCCCAATCCATTTCCCCAGGCCTTTCTGGCACTCGACACGATGCCAGGCCTCAATGACGGTCAGCCTTACCATTGCGTCGATCTTTACGGCGAAGGCCTGCCCGGTTTTCTCTGCCGGTACGACGGTGGCTGGTACTACCGCGAACCCTTGCGCGGCATGCCCGGCACAGACGAAATCGTCTACGGCCCCTGGACCCTGCTGCCGCTGATCCCGAATGCCGACAGCAGCAAACAGGTGGTGCAGATTCTTACCGATCTCACCGGTGACGGCCGTCTGGACTGGATCGTTGCCCAGCCCGGTGGCAGTGGGTATTACACGCTCGACCCGGATGGCAGCTGGTCATTGTTCAAACCGTTCAGCCAGTTCCCCGTGGAATATTTCCATCAACTGGCCCAGATGGGCGACTTGAGCGGCGCCGGTCTGGACGACATTGCGCTGATCGGCCCGAACAGCGTACGGGTGTACGCCAATGTGCGGGAAAAAGGATTCGCGCCCGGCAAGGATGTACCGCATACCCCGACCCCGGATTGCTTGCCGCTGTTCGGCCCAGCCCTCACCGAACTGGTGATGTTCGCCAACCTGCACGCCAGCGACCGCTCGGGACTGTGCAGGGTTCGCCACGACAAGATCGAAGCGTGGGCCAATCTGGGTCATGGCAGATTCGGCAAGGGTGTCGAGATCAGCGCTCTGCCTTTCGAATACAAGCACTTCAATGCCGATCACATTCGTTTCGCCGATCTCGACGGTTCCGGCGCGCCTGCGTTGATCAAGCTCTGTTCCGATCACTTCGAGATCTACTGGAATTACGGTGGCAACGCCTTTGCGCAAGTCCCGGAAGTCGTCCAGTGGCCCAGGGGCGTGCGCTACGACAACCTCTGCCAGGTGACCTTCGCCGATCTGCAAGGCATTGGCTGCGCCAGCCTGCTGTTTACCAAGCCGCACATGAAACCGCAGCACTGGGTGTATCACTTCGTCAATGCAAGGCCATACCTGCTCACCGGTTGCAACAACAACATGGGCTACAGCGCTACGCTGCAACATCGCAGCAGTGCGCAATTCTGGCTGGACGAGAAACGCCTGGAGTTGATGGCGCTCAGACGTCCGGTGTGCCGGTTGCCGTTTCCGCAGACGGTGCTCCGCTGCTTGCAACAACTGGACGAAATCACCGGCAATCAGCTGAGTCAGCAATTCGAGTATTTCGAGGGTAACTACGACGGTAGGGAACGTGAATTTCGCGGCTTCGGCCGGGTCTGTCAGATCGACAGCGAGCTGGAACCGGGCACGGCCGAAAGCGGCCATACGGCGCCGATGCGCGTAACGCAGTGGTTTCATACCGGCCAATACATCGATCTGCCCCTCAGGAACATCTGTGAGCTGGATCCGCAAGCCACTCCCTTGGGTGCCACCGTGTATTCGCGTTTCGACGCCGTCGAAGGCACTGAGGTGACCCGCAAGCCCTACCCGGTCGACGAAAATGAAGTTGCCTATGCCCTCAGCGGCCGACTACTGCGCAGCGAAGTGTCCCAGGCTGACGACCCCGAGCCCACGCGGTTGTTTTCCCTGACCGAACATCGCTATCGGGTCCGGCAAGTCCTGGACAAACCTTCCAGCCTGCTGGTGCTGGAACAGGAAACCCGCAGCCATCAATACGAGCGCGTCATGGACGACCCGCTCTGCCAGCATGTGGTCAATATGGAGTGGGACGAGTACGGCCAGTTGACTCACGGTTTTACTGTCGCCTGCGCGCGTCGCCGCACCGAAACCGACGAACCGCCCTTCGACCAGGAGGATCAACGGCAAGCCTGGATGGATAGCCACGATGAGCAACAGCGGTGTTTCTATCTGACGGAAACCCGTGCCGGGTTCAAGCATTTGACTGAAGACGGCCATCGCCTGCTCGGCTTGCCCTGGCGCCAGCGCAGCAACGCGCTGAAGCTGCCCAAGGGTACGCTGCCGGGCGGACTGCGCCCGGAGGACATCAGTTTTGAAAGCTTCACGCGACATATGGACAGCGCCCAGTGGACAGCCGCCCGTGAACTGACTTCGCTCTCGCAGCAAACGTATCTGGAGGCCGGCGGCAAGTTCCATTTCCCGCCGCTGGCCGGGCCGACGGAACAGGCCGTATTCGACAAGAAGGCATTGTCGGCATACGACAACATCCCGCCGCCATTTGCCATTCGCACAGAATTGCAGACGATCGGATACAGGCCCATGAATGTGTTTTTTCCCGATGACCCGGTGGAGGACGGCCGGAAAAACCTGTGGTCAGCCGACCGCGGATTTTTCACCTACACCGGCGCCAACGGTTTTTACCACGTCACCGATGTGCAACAGACCGCCAGCCATGCCGTGACGCACATCACCCGGGACGAAAACCACCTGCTGACCATTGCCATTACCCTGCCGGATGGCTGCACGACGACAATCAGTCATGACCTTCACACGCTCCAGCCCCTGAGCATCACGGACGCCAACGACAACATCCATGAAGTGCTTTACGAGCCAGGCGGCCAGCCCATGGCGCACAGCTTTCATGGCACTGAAGAGGGCAAACCGGCCGGCTTCCAACCATTGGCGGAGTACCCCGAGCAGACAGATCTGAGCGTCGAGTACGCCCTCGCCCATCCAAAAGAAGTGCTGGCATCCGCCGCCAGTGTGGTGCGTACAGAACTGCACAGCTGGATGCCATTGCTACCGCCCGGAACGCTGCCGCTCAAAAGAAACGAATGGATCGCCAAAGGGCTGATCCTGCCCGACGGCCATATTCGCGCCTCGGCCCTGCGCTGGCTGAACCAGCGGGAAAAGTGCACAGCCAGCGAACAGACACTGTTCGAGATCATCCGCACGGCCAAGCGGCAACCGGTGCACAGTCTCAATCTGGTTGCCGACCGCTACCACACCGACCCGCTGCAATTGATTCAGATGGTCATCGCTTACATCGACGGCTTCGGCCGCGAATTGCAAAGCAAACAACTCGTCCCGCCGGGCGATGCCTTCGTGGCCACGCATGAGGACAACCTCGAGACGGGCGCCGATGGCAGGCCGCTCGAAATGCCGGCCGTTCAACGCTGGCGCGTACAAGGTCGTGTGGAATACAACCACAAAGGCGAAACCATCCGCGTTTACCGCCCCTATTTCCTCAACACCCATCGCTACATCAATGACAGCGCGATGCGTGAGCACGGCTACCACGACCGGATGTTCTACGACGCCCTGGGGCGGCCGATCAAGACCATCAATGCCCTCGGCCATCTGGCGTTCGATATCCTGCACCCATGGTTCAAGCTCAGCTATGACTTCAACGACACCGACGACACACCGGCGAAGAAGGTCAAGCCATGAACGCCAGTGTGCATTGGCACACGCCATCGCTGGCCGTCATCGGCCCGCGCGGCGAGGCCGTCAGACAGGTCGACTACCTGCGCAGGGTGGCCGGCGAGGATGTGCAGGCGCTCATTGCCCGACAGCAATATGACGTTGCCGGCCGACTGGTTGCGCTGCGCGATCCGCGTCTGCCCACGCCCAATAGCACCATGGTTCACAGGCTGGACGGCATGGCGGTCAAAACTCATAACGTCGACGCTGGCAACGACACTGTGCTGTCAGGTCCCGGCGGTCAACTTCTGCACCATTGGGATGCCAACGACAATCACCGGGAAATGACCTACGACCCACTACTGCGTCTGCTGGCCGTCACAGAAAACGGTGCAGCGAACTTTGAAACCTTTCGCTACCTCGACGCATCGGCCGACCCGACGCTCAATCTGCGCGGGCAAATGACGGCACTGAGCGATCCATCGGGCACCCTCGCCCTCAACAGCTTCGGCATGCACGGACAGACGCTGGAAGAAACCCGCACCTTCAAGGACGGCAAAACCTTTACCAGCCGTCATGTCTTCAGTGCCGTCGGTGCACTGTTGCACACCACTGACGCTGGCGGGCACCTGCAACAGTCGACCTATGACATCGCCGGGCAACTCGTCCAGGTGCAACTGCAACTCAACGGACAAACCTTCCAGCCGGTTTTGAAAGGTACGGATTACAACGCCGCCGGCCAGATCATCGAACAACAGCTCGGCAACGACGTGACCAACCACTGGCACTACAGAGAGGCCGACGGACGCCTGCTTCGACAGTACGCGCAAAAAGCTTCAGAGCCGGCGATTCAGAATTTCGGGTATGAATACGATTTGGTCGGCAACGTTACGCGCATTGTTGACCACACCTACACACCGACGTTTTTCCGCAACCAGCGGGTCGACGGCCAGCGCACGTTTGGCTATGACTCGACTTATGAGCTGATCCGCGCCACCGGATACAGCGACGCCCCGCCCAGAGACAACCCGGGCCGGCCTCAGCCAACCGACCCACGGGACCGGCGCAACCATGTCGAGACTTTCGAATACGACAAAGGCAAAAACCTGACCAGACTCACCCATGTCCGCGACGGCAGTTCCCATACCGCCGAAATGTTCATCGACCCGGACAACAACCGCGGTGTGCGCTGGAAAACGGGCGACCCGGCTCCCGTCTTTCCCGAATGGTTCGACCGCGCCGGCAATCAGCTAGCCCTGCAGCGGGGTCAACCCATGCAGTGGAACAGCCGCAATCAATTGGAGTCACTGACCCTGGTGGAACATGCCAGCGGTCCACCTGACCAGGAGCTGTACCAATACAGCCAGAAGGTCAGAGTCTACAAACGCCTCGAAACCCACACCCGCAAGGTCAGCCATGTCGAGCAAGTGCACTACGTGGGCAATCTGCAAATCCGCAGTAAAAGCTCGGGTGAAGAGCTGCACCGGATCACCGTAGCCATCGGCGTCGGCGAAGTGACATGCCTGCATTGGGTCGCTGGCAAACCGCCCGGCATCGACGACGATCAGATGCGTTATTGCCTGACGGATCTTCTGGGTTCAAGCGTGACCGAGCTCGATCAACTGGCACGGCTGATCAGCCAGGAAGGTTATTTCGCCTACGGCGCAACCGCATGGATGGTCGCAGAAAAACGCGTGGAAGCGGATTACAAGTTCATCCGCTACTCGGGCAAGGAAATGGATGTCACCGGCCTTTATTACTATGGCGCCCGGTATTACGCGCCGTGGCTGTGTCGCTGGATCAGCAGCGATCCTGCGGGAGATAACGACGGGCTGAACCGGTATGCGTTTGTCGGGAACAATCCGATCACTTATTTCGATAACGGTGGCACCCAAAGAAAACCCTCAGAGCAACGTCAGATGATCAATGACCAAGTAGCTTATTTATCCACTGCGCAACAGAGCCTGGACGAGGTAAACCAACAGTTTGGCGATCTGACTTCGCCGGCAAAGTTTCGATTGAAGGTACTCAAAAACTTCATTTATCTCGCTGGCCGGGCTACCGTTGGTTTCTTCTCTGGCTGGGCAGTAACCGGTCATGCGTTCAAAGAAAGTACAACTCCTGGCGAACTGCAAGGGCTGTCATTGGGAAACTTCACGGCTGACAGCGCCGTCGGGGCTTACGAAAAAATAATGGCCCCACTCAAGATGAACGCACCGATTTTGCCAAGGCATGCGAATCTGGAACCTGGCTCTATCCGGGATCAAAGCAGCGGAACGTCTCCCGGACCACTTGATGGATTCACAGTCAATCCGGAAACGTGGGAAGAACGGTCGGAGAATATCAGGACTTTGTTCAGCATCGTTCGAGACTCCGGAGGCGGTGCGATATTGCCTGGGGTATCAGAAATTTTCGAACTCATGCGCGTAGCCAAGGACGCAACCAAGGCCGAACAGCAATTGACCGCGATAGAGTTGGATGCCTATGACTCGTTACTCGACAACCTCGAAAAATCGATTGTTCAAGCGGCAGACATCGCCGAGGCCATATTTAACGAAATGGGCGTCGGGCAATTTTATGCGAACGGTCTGGATTACTTGATTGATATCGGTCTCGGCAAAGTGGGGGCAACCGATAGCAGAGCGGTCAGTCGATCCGATATAAAAAAATATCGGGAAAAGGCACTGAACAGCCTTCACGAAACCCGTACTACCGTCAAACGGTACCGCCAGTATGCGAGTATAAATTTATCCCATCGCGCTCCAAGCAACAAAGTAGTCCACTGGTGGAACAATGGCGGCAGATAGCTCAATCCACCGAAACACCCCTTCGCTCACCGTGAATGACGGACGAGGCCTGCCCGTGCGCCAGGTCGCCTATCTGCGCACGGTCGCCGACGTCCCCGTGGAAACGCTCATCACCCGCCTGCGCCACGACAACGCCGGGCGCCTGATCGAACAGCAGGACCCGCGATTGTCGGTACCCAACCTCGTGAATGTATTCGGCTTGAGTGAGCAGCCTCTCAAGGTCGACAGCGTCGATGCCGGCCCGAGCCTGACCCTGCCAGGGCTGGCCAGGGAAGAACTGCAACGCTGGGATGCGCGGGGCAATCTCTGGTGCACAACCTTCGATGATCAATTGCGGGCGGTGAGGCTCGATGTAAACGCGATGGCCGGCGTAGAAAAGATGACTTACGCCGATGCCACGCAGGATCCCGGTCACAACCTGCGCGGACAGATGATCGAGCTGGAGGACTCATCGGGCTCGGTGAAGTTTCACAGCTTCGCACTGACCGGCCCGGCACTGCGAGAAACCCGCACCTTTCACGATGGCAAAGCGTTTGTCAGCCGTCACAGTTACAGCCCGCTGGGCGCGGAATTGATGCAGACCGATGCCGGCGAACATCAGCGACTGTCGACATACGACGTGACCGGCCAACTCAATCGGGTGCAGTTGCAAATCAACGGACAGACCACCTGGCAAACCGTATTGCAGGATGCGCAGTACAGCGCCTCCGGGCAGATCATCGAACAACAGGCCGGCAACGGTGTGACCAGCCACTGGCATTACCACGCCGCCGACGGGCGCCTGCATCGCCACTGCGCGCAGAAGGGCTCGGGACCGGTGTTTCTGGATTTCGAGTATGAATACGATCCGATGGGCAATATCGTCCGCATTCTCGATCACGCCTACACGCCGACCTACTTCAGCAATCAACGGGTCGATGGTCATCAGGAATTCGACTACGACACGCTGTACCGACTGATTCGCGCCACCGGCTACAGCGACGCCCCGCCCTCGGACAACATCGGACCGCCACAACCGACCGACCCCGCCGACCGGCGCAATTACGTCGAGCACTACAAATACGACCACGGCGACAATCTCGTCAAAACCACCCACGTGCGCGACGGCACCAGCCACACCTTCGAGATGTTCATCGACCCCGTCAGCAACCGCGGCGTGCGTTGGAAACCCGGCGATCCGCCGCCGGATTTCAGCCAACTGTTCGACCGTGCCGGCAATCTGCAGGCCCTGCAATCCGGCGTGCCGATGCACTGGAACGCCCGCGGCGAACTGGACAAGGTGACGCTCGTCGATCGCAATGGCGGCAGCGCAAACGACGAAGAGTATTACCGCTACAGCCAGGGCCAGCGGGTCTACAAACGCCACGACACCCACACAACGAAAGTCAGTCACTTTCATGAAGTGCGCTATTTGCCGGGGCTGGAGATCCGCACCAAGCACAACGGCGAGGAGTTGCACGTCATCACGCTCGACATCGGACCTGGCGGAGCGCGCTGCCTGCACTGGAAGAAAGATCCGGCAAACATCGGCGCCGACCAGCTGCGATTCACGCTACCGGACCACCTGGGTTCGGCTGTCAGGGAACTCGATGCACAGGCGCGACTGATTACCGACGAGCGCTACCTGCCCTTCGGCGGCACCGCTGTTTATATCCGGCAATCCGCCGTGGAGGTCGATTACAAGACCGTCCGTTACTCGGGCAAGGAAATGGATGTCACCCGGCTGTATTACTACGGCTCCCGCTACTACGCCGACTGGCTGGGGCGCTGGGTCAGTGCCGATCCGGCGGGCACTGTCGACGGACTGAATCTCTATGCGTTCGTGGGGAACAATCCGATTATCCATGTCGACAAAACGGGCAATGCGAAGGCGTTGTTTGACGTGGCGAAAGGCTTTATCGGCGTGCTCGACAAAGCGGCAACCGCAGCAAGTCAGTTGGACAACCTTGCGAGAGAATTCGACGGCCTTGTTCCCGAAGACGCCGACATCAATGAACTGCGCGAAAGCATCACTTTTGGCACATTCATGAAGTCCCGGCACGGGATCAAATCTGCCCTCTACGGCGCGATAAAAGGTGCAGGTGTCGGCGGGCTTCTGGGCACCGCTGCACCGGGTATTGGCAACCTGATCGGCACAGCCGTGGGCATGCTCGTCGGGGCCATCGCTTTTCCGCTGTTGCGTTACCACTTTTTCAAAAAAAGCCTGAAGGCCGTGGAAACCCTGCGCACACGGGAAATCGCCGCGGGAGTGACAGCTGTCGCCGATACCGCAGCCAATGTTGTGGAAGGGACGAAGAACCTGATCAACGGTGCAGGTGAACTCCAGCAGAGGATCAAGGCTGCAGCTGACAATCTCGGTTCTTATCCGCAACGGCTTCAGGAAATGTTCTATCGTCAGCTGGATGACCTGATGGGCGATCAACAACGCGAAGTCATGAAACTGCTCAAAACCGGGCTCGATCCGTTTGACGCCATTGATCAGGTATTGAGTACCGCGCACCAGCTTGTCGACTCCCCGAGCGAAGCAGACGGGGTAACGGCACGCCTGGCCGAACTTGCCCAATCGGCACAGCAAGTCAGTCATCAGCCACTGAAAAAGCCGATCCCCAAACCCAGGACAAAAATGCAGCCGCAAGTGCAACGCAGGATGAGCGAAACGTACGTCTGAGTCGCTTCGACAATACGCCGTACCGGGCGGGCACATGCTATCGTGCCCGCCCGTCCTGCCACCCCTTTGACCCAGCATGCTGCCGACTTCCCGTACCCTGCGTCTGTCGTTGTATACCCTGCTGATCATCGCTGGCGCCGCCTTCGCCGCGACGCTTGCGATCCGCCACGCCGAGCGCCAGGCGCTGGAAGAAGACGCGGCTCGGGCCAATCAGCAACTGGCGCTGTACGCCAACTCGTTGCATACCCTGATCGACCGCTATCGCGCCCTGCCCGCCGTGCTTGCACTGGACCCGCAGCTGCGTGCGGCGCTGGCCGGTCCCGTGAGCGCCGAACAGCAAACGGCACTCAATCTGAAGCTGGAAAAGATCAACGGCGCCGCACAGTCCTCGACCCTTGAACTGCTCGACCGCACCGGCCTCGCGGTGGCCGCCAGCAACTGGCGCCTGCCCAGCAGTTACGTCGGTCACAACTATGGCTTTCGCCCCTATTTCAGCCAGACCCGCACCCAGGGCACCGGGCGTTTCTACGCGGTCGGCGTGACCAGCGGGATTCCCGGTTACTTCCTGTCCAGCGCGGTGCTCGGCGATAACGACGAGTTCCTCGGGGCGATGGTGGTCAAGCTCGAATTCCCCGAACTCGAACGCGAATGGAGCCAGGGCAGTGACACCCTGCTGGTCAGCGATGCGCGCGGGATCATCTTCATCGCCAACCAGCCCGGCTGGCGCTATCGCCTGCTGCACCCGCTGAGCCCGGCCGATTACCGCGAGATCAAGGCCACCCGCCAATACGACAAACAGTCGCTGGTGCCACTGACTCACCTGGCGCTGCGCAGTTTCGACGACAACAGTGACCTGCGCCGCGTCGAAGGACCGCAGGGCACGGCGGATTACCTGTGGGAATCACTGCCGCTGACCGCCGAAGGCTGGACCCTGCATCTGCTGCGCCGCCCGCAATTGTCCTTTGAAGACCAGCGCAATGCCGGGCTCGCCGCTGCCGGAGTGTGGCTGGCGCTGGTGTTCCTGCTGCTGTTCCTCAACCAGCGCTGGCGTCTGGCGAAGATGCGCCAGCGCAGCCGCGAGGAGCTTGAGCAACTGGTCGAGGAACGCACCCGCGACTTGCGCACCGCCCAGGACGGTCTGGTGCAGTCGGCAAAACTCGCCGCACTGGGGCAGATGTCCGCCGCGCTGGCCCACGAAATCAATCAGCCGCTGACCGCCCAGCGCATGCAGCTTGCAACTCTGAGACTGCTGCTCGATCACGGTCGGGTCGATGACGCCTACAAGGCGCTCAAACCGGTGGATGAAATGCTCACGCGCATGGCCGCCCTCACCGGCCACCTGAAAACCTTCGCCCGCAAGAGCCCCAGCGGCTTGCGCGAACGGTTGGATCTGGCGACGGTGGTCGATCAGGCCCTGCAATTGCTCGATGCGCGCCTGCGCGATGAACAGGTCAGTCTGGTGCTGCACCTGACCCGTCCGGCCTGGGTGCGCGGCGATGCGATCCGTCTGGAGCAGGTGCTGATCAACCTGTTGCGCAATGCTCTCGATGCCATGCAGGGCAAGCCCTGCAAGCGTCTGGAAATCCGCCTGGAAACCGACGAGCAACTGTGGCGCCTGAGCGTCATCGACAACGGCGGCGGCATCGCCGAAGAACATCTGGGTCAGGTGTTCGATCCGTTCTTCACCACTAAACCTGTGGGTGACGGGCTGGGTTTGGGGCTGGCAGTATCGTTCGCCATCGTCCATGAATCCGGCGGGCGCCTGTGCGCCGAGAATGGCGACAACGGCGCGGTGTTCAGCCTGACTTTGCCAATCGATCTGGAGGCGCACATCTGATGCTCAACGCGGTGATGGTGGTCGATGACGAAAGCAGCATTCGCAATGCCGTCGAACAATGGCTGAGCCTGTCCGGGTTCGAGGTGCAGCTGTTCAGCCGTGCCGAGGAATGTCTGGCGGCGCTGCCCAGGCACTTTGCCGGGGTGATCCTCAGCGATGTGCGCATGCCGGGCCTCAGCGGTCTTGAGCTGCTGGCCGAAGTGCAGCGCCGGGATCCCGATCTGCCGGTGATTCTGCTGACCGGCCACGGCGATGTGCCGATGGCGGTCGAAGCCATGCGCGACGGCGCTTACGATTTCCTGGAAAAACCCTTCAGCCCCGAGACCCTGCTCGGCAGCCTGCGCCGGGCGCTGGACAAGCGTCGGCTGGTGCTGGAAAACCGCGCCCTGCACGAGCAGGCCGACAACCGCGCCAAACTCGATGCAACGCTATTGGGCGTGTCCCGTGGTTTGCAGACCTTGCGCCGACAGGTGCTGGACCTGGCGACGCTGCCGGTCAACGTGCTGATCCGTGGCGAGACCGGCAGCGGCAAGGAACTGGTTGCCCGTTGCCTGCACGACTTCGGCCCGCGTGCCGACAAGCCGTTTGTGGCGCTGAACTGCGCGGCGATCCCCGAGCAACTGTTCGAAGCCGAGTTGTTCGGGCATGAGAGCGGCGCGTTCACCGGCGCCTCCGGCAAGCGTATCGGCAAGCTGGAATACGCCGATGGCGGCACGCTGTTTCTCGATGAAATCGAAAGCATGCCGCTGGCCCAGCAGGTGAAACTGCTGCGGGTGTTGCAGGAACAGAAACTGGAACGGCTGGGGTCAAACCAGAGCATTCGCGTGGACTTGCGGATCGTCGCCGCGACCAAACCCGATTTGCTCGACGAAGCGCGGGCCGGGCGTTTTCGCGAGGATCTGGCGTATCGCCTGAACGTCGCCGAATTGCGCCTGCCGCCATTGCGTGATCGTCGTGAAGACATCCCGCTGTTGTTCGAATCCTTCGCCCAGAGCGCCGCCCAGCGTTTGGGCCGGACTTTTCCGCCGCTCAGTGGCGCGCAGTTGAGCCACCTGCTCAGCCATGACTGGCCGGGTAATGTTCGCGAGTTGGCGAACGTGGCCGAACGGCAGGTGTTGGGGCTGGATGAACCGGTGCAGGGTATCGATCCCGGCCAGTCGCTGGCGGCGCAGCAGGAGGCGTTTGAGGCGCAGTGTTTGCGGGCGGCGCTGACACGGCACAAGGGCGATGTGAAAGGCGTACTTGAAGAGCTGCAACTGCCGCGTCGCACGTTTAATGAAAAGATGCAACGGCATGGTTTGACCCGGGAAATGTTCGTACCCGACTGATCGTTTGATGATTGATCGTTCCCACGCTCCGCGTGGGAATACCTCAATGGACGCTCTGCGTCCGCTTTGGGACGCAGAGCGTCCCCGGCTGCATTCCCACGCAGAGCGTGGGAACGATCACGCTGAATGAGCGGAAATCCGCTCATTCATTCCGGATCATCGGCAAAATCCCGCTCAACCCATTTCCCCAACCCTTCTAAACCGGCCCTCCCCCCGTTGGCACAGCTCCTGCTATAGCCCTCGCAGGCCGCGTTCCAACGCGCTCCACAACAACAATTAAATGAAGGATCCTTCAATGGATAACTCCAACGCCCTGCCCCTTGGGTCGGCTGCCGTGCCGGCCAAAGAACGAACCACCGCCAGTCGCATCAAGTCGATCTTCAGCGGTTCCGTCGGCAACATGGTCGAGTGGTACGACTGGTACGTCTATGCCGCCTTCTCGCTGTACTTCGCCAAAGCCTTCTTCCCCAAAGGCGACACCACCGCCCAACTGCTCAACACCGCCGCGATCTTCGCCGTGGGCTTCCTGATGCGCCCGATCGGTGGCTGGCTGATGGGCCTGTACGCCGACAAGGTCGGACGCAAAAAAGCCCTGATGGCCTCGGTTTACCTGATGTGCTTCGGCTCGCTGATCATCGCCCTGAGCCCGGGCTATGAAACCATCGGTGTCGGCGCGCCGATCCTGCTGGTGTTCGCCCGCCTGCTGCAAGGCCTGTCGGTCGGTGGCGAATACGGCACCTCGGCGACCTACCTGTCGGAGATGGCGACCAGGGATCGTCGCGGCTTCTTCTCCAGCTTCCAGTACGTGACTTTGATTTCCGGCCAGCTCATCGCGCTGGGCGTGCTGATCGTGCTGCAACAGTTCCTGACCACCGAAGAGCTGTACGCCTGGGGCTGGCGTATTCCGTTCGCCATCGGCGCGCTGTGTGCAATCGTCGCGCTGTACCTGCGTCGCGGCATGGAAGAAACCGAGTCGTTCACCAAGAAGGAGAAGTCCAAGGAAAGCGCCATGCGCACCTTGCTGCGTCATCCGAAGGAACTGCTCACCGTGGTCGGCCTGACCATGGGCGGTACGCTGGCGTTCTACACCTACACCACCTACATGCAGAAATACCTGGTGAATACCGTCGGCATGAGCATCTCCGACTCCACCACCATTTCGGCGGCCACGCTGTTCCTGTTCATGTGCCTGCAACCGATCATCGGCGGCCTGTCCGATAAAATCGGTCGTCGCCCGATCCTGATCGCCTTCGGCGTGCTCGGGACGATCTTCACCGTGCCGATCCTGATGACCCTGCACACCATCCAGACCTGGTGGGGCGCGTTCTTCCTGATCATGGCGGCGCTGATCATCGTCAGCGGCTACACCTCGATCAACGCCGTGGTGAAAGCCGAGCTGTTCCCGACCGAAATCCGCGCCCTGGGCGTCGGCCTGCCGTACGCGCTGACCGTGTCGATCTTCGGCGGCACCGCCGAATACATCGCGCTGTGGTTCAAGAGCATCGGCATGGAAACCGGTTACTACTGGTACGTGACCGCGTGCATCGCGGTGTCCCTGCTGGTGTACATCACCATGAAAGACACCCAGAAACACTCGCGCATCGTCACTGACTGATCGGGTTTATGCAGCCACTGCAATGGTGGCTGTTCTGGCCTGCTCGCGATTGGAGTCACCTCGGTCTCATGCTGACTCGGCAATCGCCGGTTTTCCATAACGTTTCTGCGCAAAAGACGCGCCGACAATCATCACCAGCAGAATCCCCGCCAGCACCGCCGACGAACCGATGGTGCCAAAGTCCAGCCCACCCTTCTCATGGGACTTGGTCATCAAGTCGCCCAAGGTCGCGCCGAAGGGCCGGGTCAGCACGAACGCCACCCAGAACAGCGCCACCGTCGAAATCTTCGTGAAGTACTTGAGCAGCACGACTACGCCAATCGCCGAGCCGATCAACAGCGCGCCACCGGCAAAGCCCAGACCCGAGTCGTCCGCCAGGTAATCGCCGAGCGCGGTGCCCAGGGTGTTGGAGAACAGAATCGCCATCCAGTAGAACATCTCGCCGCGAAAGCTCTGCACCTTGGTGACGTTGAGCGAGTCGCCACTCAGGCGCCACACCGCGAAAATCGCCAGCAGGATCGCGATCAGGATCATGGAACCTGTGGCGTAACCCAGTTCCAGCGTACGGTCCATGAAGTCCGACATAGTGGTGCCGGCGGTGCTGGTCGACAGGATCACGATCCAGTACAGCAGCGGTTTGTAGGTCTTGGACATCAGTTGCGCGATCAGCGTCAGGACAAACACGCTGATCAGGATCAGCGAGCTGATGGCGTAACCGACATTGAGGGTCATCGACAGCAAATCTCCCGCAGTTTCCCCCAGGGTCGTCGCGCAGATTTTCATGACCCAGAAGGCCAGGGTGATTTGAGGCAGTTTGTTCATCGCAGGCAACGCTCCAGTGTGTGACGGCCGGTTTTTGGCTTTATGGCCGTGGGCAGACTGGCGTTGCGCGGGTGAAAAACCGGTCGGGAATCCATGAAAAATCTGTCACGCAAACGAAAAGCGGCGATTAATCACCGGTTAATGCCCCCGCCGCATCCTGCACCTACCTGATCGATTAACTGCGCGACGCTCGCTCCGACGACGGAAGCGAATTGAATGCGTCGCCCTTAATATCAATTTAATCGATTATTTTTAGCATTATTTTGCGCTTTTTAATCAATTTAGTTGGCATAGCATGAACCCCATGCGAAACACATCGCCAACGAACCCGGAGACAACGACCATGAAAACCAAACTGATCCTCGCCCTGACCCTGTCCGTACTGGCCGCCAACACCTTCGCCGCCGATGGCTCGGACAAAACCAAATCCGCCGACTTCATTTCCGGCGCCAGCGCCGCCATCGAAACCAGCCACACCGGCACCTACGCTGCTGACGGCTTCGACAAGACCAACGTCGGCAAAGCCGTTGCTGCGGATGGTTTCGACAAGACCGGCACTGCCAACGCTATCGCCGCAGACGGTTTCGAAAAAACCGGCACTGCCGCAGCCATCAGCTGATCATCAAATACACACACCACAGCCCGGCTTCGGCCGGGCTTAGTCATGTCTGGAGGGCTGGAAATCAGCCGCCCGTCCTTGCACTATGGCCGCTCTCTGACAGCCGTTTCCAGGACCACCCGCCATGCCCGATGACATCCATTTCTACGAACCGGCCAACGGCCACGGCCTGCCCCACGATCCGTTCAACGCCATCGTCGGCCCGCGGCCCATCGGCTGGATTTCTTCGCAGGATGCCGAAGGCCGGCTGAACCTGGCGCCCTACAGTTTTTTCAACGCGTTCAACTACATTCCGCCGATCATCGGGTTCTCCAGCGTCGGGCGCAAAGACAGCCTGAACAACATCGAGCAGACCGGCGAATTCGTCTGGAACCTCGCCACCCGCCCGCTGGCCGAGCAGATGAACCAGAGCTGCGCGATGGTCGGGCCGCAGGTCAATGAGTTCGAACTGGCGGGGCTGACACCGGTGGCGTCGAAGGTGATTGCCGTGCCACGCGTAGGCGAAAGCCCGGTGTCCTTCGAATGCAAGGTCACCCAGATCATTCAGCTGCAGCGCGCCGACGGCGAGACCGTGCCGAGCTGGCTGGTGCTCGGCGAAGTGGTCGCCGTGCACATTGCCAAGTGGCTGTTGAAGGACGGGATCTACGACACCGCCGCCGCCGAACCGATACTGCGGGGCGGCGGGCCGGCGGACTACTTCCAGCTGGGGCCGGAGGCATTGTTCAAGATGTGGCGCCCGGGGGCGACGAAGTAAGCGTTTACCAGATCAGCTCGGCGTCGTCGGTGACGCCCTTGAGCTTGTCCAGTTCATTGATCGCGGCTTCATCGGCCGCGATGGCGCCGGGGAAAACCTGATCGTTCAGCAGTTTGTGAAAGCGCGGCGCGCCGCCGTCGACCAGGGCCTTGACGGCGATCGCCGCGTGATAACCCTTGTTGCCGCCCAACTCGACGGGGACTACAGCGGAAACCGCTTCGAAGTGTTCGAACTCTTTACGTGCCATATCGCAGGTCCTGGCTCAGTCGGATAAGCCGGACATTAAACATTCAACCGGCAAGTTTGTGTACCGGCGCAGTGCATTGCCCTACGGCCTGTGCGGCCGAGACTTCCTTGAACGTGTGGAAATCCAGGCTGTTGACCACCAGGTCCTGCACCAGCTCGGCAAAGACTTCCATCGACGGGCTGCTGAAGTACGCGGTCATCGACTGCTGGTTGCTCCAGAAACCGGAGACCAGCCACAACTCGGGATCACACTGCGAATGCTGCAAGGCAAAGCTCAGGCAGCCGGGGGCGGCGCGGGACGGTTCGATCAGGGCGCTCAGGCGCATGCCGAGTTCCGCCGAGCGTCCGGCACGCGCTCGAACGAAGGCCATATGACTGACGGGAATCTGCTTGGACATGTTCAACCCTCCCAGGGAGTCGCGTGGCAGCCGGGGACGGGCTGCGACAGGATTCAAGGTTAAGGGCCGCCCCCCGTTCGCCGTTAGTCGATTCCTGCCGTCGCGTTGCACAATCCTGCGAGACTGTCTTGCAGACCTGTAACAAGTCGTAAATTCCTGTCACCGTCCTGTCACACCGGTTTCGGGCAACTCTGACCACCTGCGTCCTGCTATGGCTGGATGGGCCAACAACCCAATGCAGGATCAGGCAAGCATTTCGCAGGATGTGTCTACCGCCCTGGCTTGCACAAACTTATGCTCTGCTCCATTCCCACCGACTTTGCCGAGGATGCCGCACGTGACGTCATTCGATCGTTTTCAAGCGCCGCCCGATGCCGACATGGAAAAGCAGCGCGCGGAACTGGCGGCGATCATCCGCCGCAACACGTCCGAAGATGGCAGTTATGCCACTGCCGTCGGTTCGCTGTTCATGTCGCGCCACACCCAGTCCCATGACTTCGCCCCGGTGCTTGCGCAACCGGCGCTGTGCATCATGGCCCAGGGGCGCAAAGAGGTACGGCTGGCGGATGAGTTCTTCAATTACGACCCGCTCAATTATCTGGTGGTGTCGGTCTCGATGCCGTTGAGTGGACGGGTGGTGAATGTCTCGCCGGAGGAGCCGATCCTCGCCGTGCGCCTGGACATTGATCCTGCGGAAATCACCGCGCTGATCGCCGACGCCGGCCCGATGGGCGTACCGACCCGGCCGACCGGGCGTGGTCTGTATGTGGAGAAAATCGACAGCGCGATGCTTGATGCGGTGCTGCGTCTGGCGCGTCTGCTTGACGCACCGAAAGACATCGCAATGCTCGCGCCGCTGATCCGCCGGGAAATTCTCTATCGCCTGCTGCGCAGCCCGCAGGGGCATCGGCTGTACGAAATCGCCATTGCCAACAGCCAGAGCCACCGCATCAGCCAGGCGATCAAATGGCTCAACGGCAACTTCGAACAGCCGCTGCGCATTGATGACCTGGCGAAGGAAGTGAACCTCAGCGTCTCGACCCTGCATCATCGCTTCAAGGCGATGACGGCGATGAGCCCGTTGCAGTATCAGAAGCAGCTGCGCCTGCAAGAGGCGCGGCGCCTGATGCTGGCTGAGGGGCTGGAGGCGTCGGCGGCCGGGTATCGGGTGGGGTATGAAAGCCCTTCGCAGTTCAGTCGCGAGTACAGCCGGCTGTTTGGGGCGCCGCCGCTAAGGGATCTGGCGCGGTTGCGGCTGACGGTCTGATCTGGATTATTGCGTCGCGGCTACTGGCCTCTTCGTCGGATCGCCGTCCGGACCAAGCCCGCTCCCACATGTTCTGTGTCGTACACAGGTTTTGCAGTCGACACCAGCCACTGTGGGAGCGGGCTTGCCCGCGAAGAGGTCGGCAGAGCCAGCATCAATTCTGGATCAGGCGCCGAGCACCCGACACGCCTCACTCGGCAACGTCACCGACACCGGATGCCCGATCCCCAACCCAATCCCCTGACACGGCGTACTCAGCGCCGTGAAGGTCACCCCGGAACATTCCACCGTAGTCTCGATGGTCGCGCCGATATCCCGCACAAACGTCACCTTGCCCAGCAAGCGATTGCCCGCAGTGGCTTGGGGCGCCGACAGTTGCAGGTCTTCAGGGCGGATCAGCATTTTCACTTTCTGCCCGATCACGATGCTGCTGCAGATCGGCACTTGCAGGGCATCGCCGCCCGGCAGCACGACCTTGCCATCGCCCAGCGCGGTGGCCGGGAAAATATTCCCCGAGCCGATAAAGTCCGCGACGAATTCGTTGGCCGGATGCCGGTAGATTTCAATCGGCGTACCCACCTGCTGCACCCGATGCTCACCCAACACCACCACGATATCGGCCATGGTCATGGCCTCGCGCTGATCGTGAGTGACCATGATGGTGGTGATGTTCAGGCGTTGTTGCAGCTGACGGATTTCCACCTGCATCGACTCGCGCAACTTGGCGTCGAGCGCCGACAGCGGTTCGTCGAGCAACAGGATTTTCGGGTGCGAGGCAATCGCCCGGGCAATCGCCACCCGCTGACGCTGGCCACCGGAGAGCTTGGCCACCGGGCGATCGATCATCGGTTGCAGCTGGATCAACTCCAGCAACTCCACCACTCGCGCCTGTTGATCGGCCTTGCTGACGCCGCGCAGTTTCAGCGGATAGGCGATGTTTTCGCCCACGGTCATGTGCGGGAACAGCGCCAGCGACTGAAACACCATGCCGAAGTTGCGCAGGTGCGCCGGGGTGTGGCCGATATCCTCGCCGTCCAGGCGGATCTCGCCGCCGGTGAGGGTTTCCAGCCCGGCGATCATCCGCAGCAACGTGGTCTTGCCGCAACCCGACGGGCCGAGGAAGCACACCAGTTTGCCCTCGGGCAAATGCAGGTTGACGTCTTTTACCGCGCAGGCTGAGCCGTAGTGTTTCTCGACGTTTTCCAGAATCAGACCAGACATAAAATCACCTCAAGAAATCAAAAGGAAACGCCGCCCTCACCGACCAGCTTCTCCAGCGCCCAGATCAGGACGAAGTCGATCAGCACGATCAGCACGGCAAACGAGAACACGGTAGGGTCGAGCGATGACACGGTGCGGCTGTACATCCAGATCGGCACGGTCATGACGTCGATGGTGTAGAGGAAATAGGTCACGGTGAATTCGTTGAACGAGACGATGAACGCCAGCAGCATCCCCGCCAGAATCCCCGACTTCATCAACGGCACCACCACATCGACGATGGCGCGCAGTGGCGAGGCACCGAGCATCTGCGCGGCTTCTTCAACTTCGCTGCCGATGGAAAGCATGGCCGCCGTGCAGTTCTTCACCACGAACGGCAGCGCCAGAATCACGTGGGCAATCACCAGCCGCGAGGTGGTCATGTGGAACGGCAGGCTGTCGAATACCAGCAGCAAGGCCAACCCCAGCACCACCATCGGGAACACCAGCGGCAGCGACATCAGTTGCAGCGCCACGCCCTTGCCACGGAACTCGCAACGGGTCAGCGCGTAGGCCGCCGGCACCGCGATCAGCGTGGCGAAAATCATCGTCAGGCACGCCACCAGCAAACTGGTGCCCATGGCCTGGCCGAGGCTCGAAACATCGCTGGCATCGGGCGAGACGAAGGTGTGCCACGCCGCCTTGTACCACTGCAGGCTGTAGCTGCTCGGCGGGAAGTCGAGGTTCGACGCACCGCTGAACGACATCACGATCATGGTCAGGATCGGCAACACGGCCAGCAGCAGAATGATCCCGGAGAGGATGCCGGCAAACTTGCCGGTGTCGCCCGGCAACAGCGACTGACGCTTCTTGAACAGGGCACTCATTGCGAAGCCTCCAACAGACGGCGACGGCGGCCGGTGATGTATTCCGACAAGGTCATGATGGCGAGCGTGGTGACGATCAGCACCACCCCGGCGGCGGACGCGGCAGGCCAGTTCATCAGCGGGGCGATCTGGTCATGCACCATCACCGCGAGCATTGGCACGCGCCGACCGCCGAGCAACAGCGGCACCACAAAGCTGCTGGCGTTGTAGGCGAACACCAGGGTCGCGCCGGTGATGATCCCCGGCAGACTCATCGGCAGCACCACCTGACGGAATACCTGAAAACGACTGGCGCCCAGCGTCGCGGCAGCCTCTTCGTAGCTGCGGGCGACGCCGCGCATGGCGCTGGCAATCGGCAGCACGGCCAGCGGAAACGCGGTCTGCACCAGGCCCATCAACACGCCGTTCTGGTTGTACAGCAACATGATCGGCCGCTTGATCAGACCGAGGCCCATCAAGGTCTGGTTGAGCATGCCGCCGGGACCGAGGATCACCAGCCAGCCGTAGCTTTGCAGCAACAGGTTGACCAGCAGCGGCAACAGCACCGCCGCCAGAAAGATCCGCCGCACGAACGGCGAGGTCAGACGCGACATGGTGTACGCCACCGGGATCGCCAGCACCACCGCGATCACCGCGCTGATCAGCGCCAGACGCAAGGTCAGCAGCAACGATTTGAGGTAGTAGGGTTCGAGCAACTGCGCGTAACTGGCCAGGCTGAAGCCCGACCACTCCGCGCCCTTGGTGCCGACGCTCATGCGCAGCACCAGCAGGCTGGCGGCAATCAGCACGCCGAGAAACAGCATCGACGGCGTGAGGAAAAACCACGCCCGCGCGGTCGGCGAAACACCGCGCGCCGTGCGCACGTCACCCGTACCGACCGGTTGGGTCAGGGATTGATGTTCCATAGCAATGATCTCGTCAATGGAGAACGAATCTCCCAAACACCACTCTCCCCTGTGGGAGCGGCGGTTCGACGCTTCGACTTGCTCGCGAAAGCGGCGGGTCAGTCAACACCTGTGGTAGCTGACAGATTGCATTCGCGAGCAAGCCCGCTCCCACAAGGTTTCTGTGGTGTCTGGAAGTACGGCGTCAGGAAGAAAAGATTTCCGTGTAGCGACGAATCCACTGGTCATGCACGGTCGCCAGGAAGGCGTTGTCGTGCATGATCGCCTTCTCCGCGATCTGCTCCGGCGTGAGGATGAAGGGGCTCTTGCGCGCTTCGGCGGAGATGATCGCCTTGGCGTTGACCGGGCCGTTGAAGATGTCTTCGGCCATCTTGCCCTGCACCAGCGGGTCGAGGGAGTGATCGATGAAGGCGTAGGCCAGGTCGGTGTCGCCCGGACGGTTCTTCGGCATCACCGAAAGCATCAGGTCGGTGTAGAAACCTTCCTTCATGCCGAACGTGGCGCCCAGGCCGTAGTTCGGGTCGCGGATCTGCTTGGGGAAAAACGCCGGGGCGTAGAGGCCGCCCATGTCCAGGGAACCGGTGCGGAACAGCTCGGCAATCTGGTTGGGGTTTTCGCCCAGGGTCACCACGCGGTCTTTCAGCTCGGCGAGTTTCTTGAAGCCCGGTTCGATGTTGTGCTCGTCGCCACCGGCCAGT
Source organism: Pseudomonas sp. 22082 (assembly GCF_052046055.1). NCBI lineage: Bacteria > Pseudomonadati > Pseudomonadota > Gammaproteobacteria > Pseudomonadales > Pseudomonadaceae > Pseudomonas > Pseudomonas sp. 22082. The sequence continues at coordinate 205,568 of NZ_JBQEQB010000007.1, read as the reverse complement.
TTCGCGGCGATGATGATCAGGTCCATCGCCTCGGTCCAGTTCGGCGGCGGCAGGAAAATGTTCGGCGCCAGATCGGCGTCCCACAGCGCGGCGTAGCTGTCCGGCGCGGTGCTCTGGGTACGAGTGCTGTAGACCAGACTGTTGCACCACAGCAGGTAACCAATGCCGTGACCGTTGGCCCCGGTGCGGTATTTTTCCGGGACGTCGACCAGGTTGGGAATGCGGTTGAGATCGGGTTTTTCCAGCAGCCCGGCAGCGGCCAGACCTTCGGCACCGACGCCAGCCAGAGTGATGATGTCGTACTGCGGACGGTCACCGCCGGCCTTGAGTTTGGCGACCATTTCCGAGGTGCTGCCGGTGCGGTCGGCAATCACTTTGGCGCCAGTCTTGGCTTCGAACGTTGCAGCGATGTTGCGCAGCGCGGCGAGGCCCGTGTCATCGGACCAGGTCAGCAGCCGCAGGGTCTTGCCGGCGAAGCGGGTGTCGCTGGCACTGGCCCGGATGAAGGGCATGCTCATGGCCGCCGCAGCCACCGAAGCCACGCCGACGGTTTTGATGAATTGACGCCTGTTCAGATCATGCTCGCCCATTTGGGACTCCCATTATTCTTGTAAGTATGAGATTGATCGCAACCCTTGCATCTGCTTGACCGATATTGCTCAAGCGCCCGGTTTCAAAGGGCTTGAGCGTGGTCTGCGGGTTCATCCTGAGGTCGTGCAAAACACCTGACTATCGATAAAAACTCATTGGAGCCATGACGCCGGCGCATGCCTCGTTGCGAGGCATGCGCTGACCTTTTTCGGGCATTCAGAGCGCGCGGATCACGTGCTTGATTTCCTGAAATGTCGCCAGGCCCCACGGCCCCAATTCGCGGCCGAGGCTGCTCTGTTTGTAGCCGCCCCACGCGGTCTGCGGGAAGATCACCTGCGGCGCGTTGAGCCACACCAGCCCCGCCTGCAAGGCGTTGGCGACCCGATCCGCGGTCTCGGCATTGCGCGTGACCACGCTGGCCACCAGACCGAACTGGCTGTCGTTGGCCAAGGCAATCGCCTCGGCTTCCGTAGCGAAACTGCGCACGCAGATCACCGGGCCGAAAATCTCTTCACACCACAGCGCACTGTCGAGGGGCACTTCGGTGAAGATTGTCGGCTGTAAGAAATAGCCGCGCGGCAGATCGGCGGGACGATTGCCGCCACAGATCAGCTTGGCCCCAGCGCTGAGGCCACGGTCAATATGACCGAGCACTCGCTGGTATTGCGCCTGATTGACCAGTGCGCCCATCTCGACTTCAGGATCGAACGGATCGGCGACACGGATTTTTTCCGCGCGGGCTTTCAGACGAATCAGGAATTCGTCGGCCAGTTCATCGGCGACCAGCACCCGGCTGGTGGCCGAGCACATCTGCCCGGCGTTGAAGAAACCACCACCGCAAGCCAGCTCCACCGCCAGATCAAGGTCGGCATCTTCGAGAATCAGCAGCGAGGATTTACCGCCCAGTTCCAGACTCACGCCCTTCACGGTTTCAGCGGCACGCTGCATTACTTGCACACCGACGGCGTTACTGCCGGTGAAGGAAACCTTGGCGATGCGCGGGTCCGCCGACAGCGGCGCACCAACCACCAGACCGGTGCCGCACACCAGGTTGAACACGCCTTTGGGCAGACCGGATTCGGCGATGATGGTCGCCAGTTCCAGCTCCGGCAGCGGCGTGACTTCCGACGGTTTGAGCACCACGCAGCAACCGGCGGCCAGGGCCGGGGCGAGTTTCCACGCGGTGGTGACCATCGGGAAATTCCACGGCACGATCAGCCCGACGACACCGCACGGCTCGCGGCGCAGACGTGCGCTGAAGTCGTCGCTGGGCAGCGGCACTTTGCTGTCCTGTTTCGCATCGAGGCCTTCGGCGAGTTCGGCGTAGTACTCGAAGGTGGCGATCACGTCATCGACATCGATGCCCGCTTCGAACTGCGGTTTGCCGTTGTTGCTCGACTGCAACTTCATCAGATGTTCGCGGCCGTTGCGCACGCCATTGGCGATGTTGCGCAGGATCGCGCCGCGCTCGGCACCGGTGGTTTTCGACCAGCCCTTGAAGGCTTCGGTCGCCGCCGTTACCGCTTGATTGACGGCGCTTTCGTCACCGCCGTTGACCGTGGTCAGCAGTGCTTCGGTGGCCGGGTTGATCACGCGCAGGTGTTCGCGCCCGGCGGACCATTGGCCGTTGATGTACAGGCCGTCGAGTGTGGTCGGGAAATTCATCATTGGGCCACCGCCTTCATCCATTGGGTCTGGTCGATTTCAATCAGGGTCGGGCCCTGACGATCGGTGGCGGCGCGCAGTGCACTGCGCAGGTGTTCGGCCGAGCTGATCGCTTGCGCCGCGCAGCCCAGGGCCTTGGCCACACCGATGAAGTCCGGGGTGTAGATGTCCACGCCCACCGGCTCGATGGCACGGTTGACCATGTATTTCTTGATCTCTTCGTAACCCTGGTTATTCCACAGCAGGATGATCACCGGCGTGCGCGCTTCCACGGCGCTGGCCAGTTCCGGCAGGGTGAATTGCAGACCGCCATCGCCGATCAGGCACACCACCGGCGGACGCGCGCCGTGTTCGAGGTTACCGCCGAGCCATGCGCCAATCGCCGCCGGCAAGGCGTAACCGAGAGTGCCGTAACCGGTGGACGAGTTGAACCAGCGGCGCGGGCGCTCCGGGTTGAAGGTGAGGTTGCCGGTGTACACCGGTTGCGTGGAGTCGCCGACGAACACCGCGTTCGGCAATTCGTGCAGCACGGTTTCGAGGAAACGGGTCTGGGCCAGCATCGGGGCATCCCAGGTTGCGGCCAGGTCTTCACGCAGACGGGCGGCGCGTACCTGGCCCCAATCGTTGCGGCGCTCGGCCAGCGGTTTGTGCGACAGCGCACTGAGCAGCGCTTGTGCAGCGTTGCGCGAGTCGGCCACCAGCGCCACGTGCGGCGGGTAATTGCGCACGGTCTGGTCCGGATCGATATCGACGCGCAGCAACTTGCCGGGGATTTCGAAACCGCCGGCGAAGGTCACGTCGTAGTCGGTTTCCGCCAGTTCGGTGCCGATCGCCAGGACCACGTCGGCATCGGCCACCAAAGCACGGGTCGCCACCAGGCTCTGGGTCGAACCGATCAGCAGCGGATGGCTGGACGGCAGCATGCCTTTGGCGTTGATGGTCAAGGCCACCGGCGCATCGAGCAACTCGGCCAGTTCGGTGAGTTCGGCAGCGGCTTCGATGGCGCCGCCACCGGCGAGGATCAGCGGACGCTGGGCGCCGGCCAGCAGTTCAGTCATGCGGCTCACGGCGGCCGGCGCAGCACCGGCGCGGTCGATGTTGACCGGCACGCTGGTCAGCAGTTCGTCGGCTTCTTCGACCAGCACGTCCAGTGGAATCTCAATGTGCACCGGACGCGGACGCCCGGCCTGGAACAGCGCGAAAGCACGGGCCAGCACGCCCGGCAATTCGGACGCCGACATCAGGGTGTGGGAGAACGCCGCCACGCCGCCGACCAGTGCGCTCTGGTTCGGCAGTTCATGCAGCTTGCCGCGTCCGCCGCCCAGTTGACTGCGCGACTGCACGCTGGAGATCACCAGCATCGGGATCGAATCGGCGTAAGCCTGGCCCATGGCGGTGGTGATGTTGGTCATGCCTGGACCTGTGATGATGAAGCACACACCTGGTTTGCCACTGGTGCGGGCGTAGCCGTCGGCCATGAAGCCGGCGCCCTGCTCGTGGCGCGGGGTGACGTGGTTGATGCTCGAACGGGCCAGCCCGCGATACAGCTCCACGGTATGCACACCGGGAATGCCGAACACCTGCTCGACCCCATAATCTTCGAGTAACTTGACCAGTACTTCGCCACACGTCGCCATGTCTTTGCCCTTCTTGTTCATTGAGGCACCGGGCTTTAAGGAACCGGTGATTGGCCTCATTGAAACGGGCGACCCGTAGCCGCAACAATCGATAAAAGCTCATACTAGCCATGTCCTCACGTCATACCTTGGATCCACATGAAACGACTGCCTCCCCTGCCCGCTCTGCACACGTTTCTGATCACCGCGCAGTGCTGCAACTTCACCCGGGCTGCCGAGCAGTTGCACATCACCCAGGGTGCGGTGAGCCGGCAGATCGCTGGGCTGGAGGAACATCTGGGTTATGAGCTGTTCATTCGTCTGGCCCGGGGCCTGGAGCTGACGGCCGAAGGTCGCGAATGGCTGCCACGGGTGCAGCAAGTGTTCAGCCTGATCGGCGACTCGGTGGAGCAGATCGGCGCCAAGCGCGAAACCCTGCAACTCAAAGCGCCGAGCTGCGTGATGCGCTGGCTGTTGCCGCGTCTGCTGCAATGGCAGCGCGAGCGCCCGGACGTGCCGGTGAAACTCACGGCGTCGTTGCAGCACGGGGTGGATTTTCATCGCGAGCAGTTCGACGCGGCGGTGATCTACGGCACCGCGCCCCACGACTCTCCTGCGACCCTGCATCTGTTCGATGAACAACTGACGCCAGTCTGCTCACCGACGCTGCTCAACGGCGGGCCGGCCCTGCACACACCGGCAGATCTGCAACAGCATCTGCTGCTGCACCCGACTCACACCGATGACGACTGGACACTCTGGCTTGAAGCCGCCGAACTGCACCTGAGCAATATCGCCAGCGGTCAGCATTTCGAAACGCTCGATCAGGCGATGTCGATGGCGTCCCACGGGACAGGGGTGGCGATCGGCGACTGGTCACTGATCGGCGACGACTTGAACGCCGGCCGACTGGTGATGCCGTTCGATCTGAAGGTGAAGACGGGATTGGGCTATTACATCGTCGCGCCGGCGTCGGAGCCGTCGGCGAAATTGCAGGAATTGATGGGGTGGTTGGTGGAGCAGGCTCATACCCGCTAATCGAGGATGATCTTTCTTACGCCGAACCGGTGATCGTTCCCACGCTCCGCGTGGGAACGATCCAGTACTTAATATCCGACCGTAAACCGCTGCCGCGAATGCTTCGGCGTTTCCACTTCGTCGATCAGCGCAATCGCGTAATCGGCAAAGCTGATCGAGCTCTGACCTTCAGCACTCACCAGCAAGTCATCCTTGCCCACGCGGAACTTACCGGTGCGCTCGCCTTCGACAAACAGCGCCGACGGCGACAGGAATGTCCAGTCCAGTTCCTTCTCCTGACGCAGTGCATCAAGGAACGCCGCACCGGCGCTGGCCTCAGCCTTGTACTCGGCCGGGAATCCGGCGCTGTCGATCACGCGGGTGCCGTCCGGCAGCAACAGCGAGCCGGCACCGCCGACCACCAGCAGACGTTTCACCCCGGCCTGTTTCACCGGACCGATCAGCGCGCTGGCCGGCACCGTGGCGAAATGCGCGGCGCTGATCACCACATCGTGACCGGCGACGGCGTCCTGCAACGCGGCGGCGTCCAGCACGTCGACATTCTTGCTGACCACACCGGCACGAGCGCCGATCTTCGAGGTATCCCGGGCGATAGCGGTGACGCTGTGGCCGCGACGCAGGGCTTCTTCCAGCAATTGGCTGCCGGCACGGCCGGTGGCACCAATGATTGCGATCTTGCTCATGACATTCTCCAGTTGGCTTGAGAGTGCTGCGTTTTTCAGAATCGGATTACCACTGCATTTCGCCCTTGGCGACTTTGGCGCTCAGCTCCAGCGAGCTTTCTTCGCCCAGTGTCGGGTAGCGTTTTTTCATCGCGGCGATCAGCGCGGCAGAGTCCTTGGCCTTGGTAGTTTCGGCATCGAACGCCTTAATGTAGTCGGCGGTGAATTTCACGGCCGCCAGCGACCGGGCGCTGTCACCCAGGTAGTGACCGGGCACCACGGTTTTCGGTTTCAGGGTTTCGATCGAGTGCAGGGTTTGCAGCCAGTCGGCATGGGATTGCGCGGTCTGGGTGTCGGCCATCCACACGTGGATGTTCTCGGCGACGACCACACCGCCGACCACCGCTTTCAACGAAGGAATCCACACGAAGCTGCGATCCGGCTGTTTGCCGTCAAGGCCGATCACCTGCAGTTTCTGCCCTTCGAGCATCAGACTGTCGCCCTTGAGCACGCCCGGCACGATGGTTTTGCCCGGCATGTCGGCGCCCATTTTCGGGCCCCAGAAGGCGAGTTTGCCGTCGACGGTTTTTTTGATGTGATCAACGGTCGGTTGCGAGGCCAGCACCTTGGCATTCGGGAAGGCTTTGGTCAGGGTGTCGAGACCGAAGTAGTAATCCGGGTCACCGTGACTGATGTAGATGGTGGTCAATTGCTTGCCGCTGGCGCGGATCTTTTCCACCACTTGCTCGGCCTGGGATTTGCCGAACTGCGCGTCCACCAGAATCGCGTCCTTCTCGCCGCTGACCAGTACCGAAGTCACCGGAAAGATCGCGTGGGTGCCCGGGTTGTAGACATCGAGGGTCAGATTCGCGGCCGCTGCGTGGGCAGCAAAGCCGAGGGTGGCGGTGGCCAGTAAAACGCGCTTGAGGGTGGTGAAGCCGATCATGGGTTGCTCCGCTGTTCGAATGCCGTGCTTGGCTATGGGGACAGAGCTTAGTTGCCAGACTCGTTACAAAAAATGCGATGCTTGAACATAGTTTGTTTCTGAAAGCGGGCAAATCATGGATCGTCTCCAAGCAATGCGGGTGTTTGTCACGGTGGTGGATCTGGGCAGCCAGTCGGCGGCGGCCGATCACCTGGATCTGTCGCGGCCGGTGGTGTCGCGATATCTGGCAGAACTGGAAGATTGGGTCGGCGCGCGCCTGATGCACCGCACCACGCGCAAACTGAGCCTGACCGCCGCCGGCAACGAAATCCTGCCGCGTTGCCGGCAAATGCTGGAGCTGTCCGGTGACATGCAGGCCGCCGTCAGCGAACCCGCCGATGCGCCACGGGGTTTGTTGCGGATCAGTGTCAGCACCTCGTTCGGCCAGGCGCAACTGGCCGATGCCATGGCGGCGTTCGTCAAAGCGTATCCGGGAGTGAGCATCGACCTGCAAATGCTCGATCGCACCGTGAACCTGGTGGACGAACGCATCGACCTGGCGATCCGCACCAGCAATGACCTCGACCCCAACCTGATCGCCCGGCGCCTGACGGTCTGCCGTTCGGTGGTCTGCGCCGCACCCGCCTATCTGCGGGAACATCCGCAGCCGCAGCGGGTTGAAGATCTGAGCCGGCACAACTGCCTGACCCATTCCTATTTCGGCAAGAGCCTGTGGCATTTCGAGGAGGATGGCGAACCGGTCTCGGTGCCGGTGCAGGGCAACATCAGCGCCAACGAGGCCAGCACCCTGCTGCGCGCGACCCTGGCCGGCGCCGGCGTGGCGATGCTGCCGACCTATCAGGCCGGGGTGCATGTGCACAGCGGCGAACTGGTTCGCCTGCTGCCCCACGCCGAGCCCCGGCAGATGAACATCTACGCCGTGTACGCCTCGCGCAAGCACATGCCGGCAGCGTTGCGCTGCATGCTGGACTTTCTGGTGCAGCGTTTTCCCGAAAACCCGCAGTGGGATATCGGACTGTAAAGCCGTTCACAGAGCCGCTGGCAACTCCACGGCGCTGACCTATGCTGAAAGTAGTACCCAAGGGTATTCGTTCAGAGGTCAACGCCATGAACACCAGAACAAGAAGATACCTCGCGATTTTCATCACCTGCGCGGCCACGCTGGCGCTGTATGGCACCGCGGCATGGCGCGTGGAGCAGTTGCGGCAACTGCCCCGTGAGTACGCGAGCTGCAACTTCGAGCGCTGCATCCCTCACAACGCCACCCTCAACGCCCTGCGCTGATCCCAGGTTCAGGCGTCGTCGTTCTGCTCGGCCTTCAAGCGGTCGCGGAACGCCTTTGGCGAGATCCCCACCCGGCGCCGGAACAAGCGCGTGAAGTTGGTCGGATCGGAAAACCCCAACACCTCGGACATCTCGTAAATGGTCATGCTGGTGTACGTCAGCAGACGCTTGGCTTCCAGCAACTGACGCTCGTGCATGATCTGCAACGCCGGCTGCCCCGCCAGTTCACGGCAGGTGCCGTTGAGGTGCGAGACGGAAATCCCCAGCCGATGGGCCAGGTCTTCGACCTTGACGTGCTGGCGGTAGGTTTCTTCCACCAGTTGAATGAACCCGTTGAGGTATTCGCGCTGACGCTGCGGGCGTTGCGTGGCGTTGTGACGGCGGATCGCCTGACGGCTGACCCAGACCATGATTACGCTGACCAGCGAATGCATGAGCATTTCCCGCGCCGGTTGATGGCCGTTGTACTCGGCCTGCAACGCGGCAAACAGACTGTTGAGGTACTCCGCGTCCTTGCCCGCCGGATAGCTTTCGGCCTGGGCCAGGGCCTGCACCGCGCTGCCCAGTTGCGCCTGCAAATGGTTGATCAACGGAGTGGCGAGGGTGACGACAAACCCCTCGACGTCCTCGGAAAAACGGAATCCATGCACCGATAACGGCGGCAGGATCTGGATCGCGGTTTCGTTCAGTTGCGTGCGTTGGCCTTCGATTTCAAGCTCTGCCTGACCTTTGAATACGAAGAGCAACTGGCACAAATCGGCGTGGCGGTGGGGTTTGATTTCCCATTGGTGTTCGCGGCTGCGTTTGGAAATGGTTTCACAGTGCAGCAAGTCAGGGGTCGGCCAGTCCAGGCTTTCACCGTAGAGCTTGAACACCGGAATCGAAGGCAGGTCAGGCTTGTTCATCACTTCAATCCAGGCCTCGAGGTTTGCGGGCGATAATCGCACCGATTGGCAGAATGTACAGGTATCGGCTCAGTTTTCACCTTCAATTGACAGACCCGCAAGGGAAAAATGCAAGCACTCGAATCCTCAAACTCATTCACCGGCCGTTGCCGCGTGAAGCTTGCGAGTCATAAAAACAATGAAAACGCTGAAAACCCAAGTCGCCATCATCGGCGCCGGTCCGTCCGGATTACTGCTCGGCCAACTGCTGCACAACGCCGGCATCGACACCCTGATTCTGGAGCGCCAGACACCTGAATACGTGCTCGGCCGAATCCGCGCCGGCGTGCTTGAACAAGGCATGGTAGAGCTGTTGCGCGAGGCTGGCGTGGGTCAGCGGATGGACGCCGAAGGGCTGGTGCACGGCGGGTTCGAACTGGCCCTCGACGGGCGCCGGATCCACATCGACCTGCAAGCGCTGACCGGTGGAAAAACCGTGATGGTCTACGGCCAGACCGAGGTCACCCGCGACCTGATGGCCGCTCGTCGGGAGACCGGAGGGCAGACAATTTACGAAGCCAGCCATGTCGTTCCCTGTGACATGAAAAGCGACGAAGCCTACGTGACCTTCGAAAAGGACGGCGAAACCTGGCGCGTCGATTGTGACTACATCGCCGGTTGCGACGGTTTCCACGGCGTGGCCCGGCAGTCGATTCCCGAGGATTGCCTGAAAGTCTTCGAACGGGTTTATCCGTTTGGCTGGCTGGGGATTCTCGCCGACACGCCACCGATTCACGAGGAACTGGTCTACGCCCGCCACGAGCGCGGCTTCGCCCTGTGCAGCATGCGCTCGGCGACTCGCACCCGCTATTACCTGCAAGTGCCGGCCGAGGAAAACGTCGACGACTGGTCGGATCAGCGTTTCTGGGATGAACTGCGCAAGCGACTGCCGGAGGATCTGGCGCAGAAACTGGTGACCGGTCCGTCGATTGAAAAGAGCATCGCGCCGCTGCGCAGCTTTGTGGTCGAGCCGATGCAATACGGGCGGATGTTTCTGGTCGGGGACGCGGCGCACATTGTTCCGCCAACCGGCGCCAAGGGGCTGAATCTGGCGGCCAGCGACGTCAGCACCTTGTTCAGGATTCTGCTGAAGGTCTATCGCGAAGGTCGCACCGAGTTGCTGGAGAAATACTCGGAGATCTGCCTGCGTCGGGTGTGGAAAGCCGAACGGTTTTCCTGGTGGATGACTTCGATGCTGCACCGCTTCGACGAGCATGATGATTTCAGCCAGCGGATCTGCGCTTCGGAACTCGACTACTTTGTCAGCTCGGAGGCCGGTCAAAAAACCATTGCAGAAAATTACGTCGGGCTTCCTTATGAGGCTATCGAATAGCCTGCTACCGACTTACACTGGCGAGCACTCACCCGCTCGCCCTGGAACTGCGGGTCAATCACTGCCCGCAGGTTCGCCCGTGACCAATCTCAACCATCCCGAAACGCCCAAACCGGCCATTCGCAGCGTGCTGGTCGCGCTGATGATGGCGATCTTTCTCGGTGCGCTGGACCAGACCATCGTCGCCGTTTCCATGCCGGCCATCTCCGCCCAATTCAAGGACGTCAGCCTGCTGGCCTGGGTGATTTCCGGCTACATGGTGGCGATGACCGTGGCGGTGCCGATCTACGGCAAGCTCGGTGACCTGTACGGGCGGCGCAAACTGATGCTGTTCGGCATGGGCCTGTTCACCCTCGCCTCGCTGTTCTGCGGCATGGCCCAGAGCATGGAGCAACTGGTGCTGGCGCGGATTTTCCAGGGCATCGGCGCCGGCGGGATGATTTCGGTAAGTCAGGCGATCATCGGCGACATCGTCCCGCCCCGCGAACGCGGGCGCTATCAGGGCTACTTCTCCAGCATGTACGCGGTGGCCAGTGTGGCCGGCCCGGTGCTCGGCGGTTACATGACCGAGTACCTGTCATGGCGCTGGGTGTTCCTGATCAACCTGCCGCTGGGCCTTGGCGCGTACTGGGTCGCGCGACGCAACCTGATCGGCCTGCCGATTCCCCAGCGCAAACCGGTCATCGATTATCTCGGCACACTGTTGATGATCATCGGCCTGACCGCTCTGTTGCTGGCGATCACTCAGGTCGGCCAAGGCCATGCGTGGCGCAGCAGCGAAGTGCTCGGTCTGTTCGCTTGCGCGGTAGCGGTGCTGGCGGTGTTCGTCTGGCACGAGCGGCGCGCCCGGGAGCCGTTGTTGCCGATGCACCTGTTCACCAACCGCAGCGCCCTGCTGTGCTGGTGCACGATTTTCTTTTGCAGCTTCCAGGCGATTTCCCTGATCGTGCTGATGCCGCTGCGCTTCCAGAGCGTGACCGGCGCCGGGGCGGACAGCGCTGCATTGCACTTGCTGCCGCTGGCGATGGGATTACCGATCGGCGCGTATTTCGCCGGACGCCGCACTTCGATCACCGGACGCTACAAACCGCAGATTCTGAGCGGCGCGCTGCTGATGCCGATCTCGATCCTTGGCATGGCCTTCAGCCCGCCCGATGCCACGCTGCTCAGCAGCCTGTTCATGCTGCTCAGCGGGATCGCCGGCGGCATGCAGTTCCCGACTTCGCTGGTCGGTACGCAGAACTCGGTCGAGCAAAAGGACATTGGCGTCGCCACCAGTACCACCAACCTGTTCCGCTCTCTGGGCGGCGCGGTGGGCGTGGCGTTGATGTCGGCGCTGTTGCTGGCGTTGTTGCAGGACTCCAGTTTCGCCCACCTGGCCGGCAGCTCGCTGATGAGCGAAGGGCATTCCGGCAACGTGCTGCTCGACGGCCTGAACGCGGCGCCCGGCGATGCGCAGAACGCCTTGCGTGCCGAATTGCTGGTGACGTTCCGGCATTTGCTGATGGCCAGTGCGGCGGTGTCGCTGCTCGGGCTGGCGGCGGCGATTGCGATGCCGAACCGGTTGCTGCGGGGCCGTGAGCACGGCGCCCGCTGATTGATGCCGATCGCTTCCACGCGCCGCGTGGGAGCTTTCAGCAATCAAGCACTGTAATAACCGACCGCCACCAGCATGTTCCCGACCTTTTTCAGGTAGGCATGCTTGTTCTCGACCTTGCCGGTCACCGGATTTTTCCAGCGGTACTCGTACTCGCCCTCATCCTGCTTGCCGATCAGCGCCAGAATCGGTTCGCCCACCGGTTTGCCCTCCGGGTCGTCGACCTTTGCGAAGTCGGTGTTGATCAGCCGCAGGTTGGTGCCATGGGCAACGTAGCGGTGGTTGTCGAGATTGACCACGAACACATACAGGTCGTCCTGCAGGTAACCGCCCCTGAGTGAGTTGATCGCGGACAGCGTGCCCTTCTCATCCCTGGTCAGGTCAGTGGCTGCCTTTTCGAGCAACGCTTTCGCCTGCTCCGCCGACGCGCGCGGAAGGTAATAACCCACCGCCAGAATCCGCTGACCGATGCGTTGATAGTAAACGTGCTTGCGCTCGACCTTGCCGTCTGACCAGTTCTGCCAGCGGTATTCGGCCTGTTGGATGCCGTTGCCTTCCGGCACCTTCAGGGCGTCCTTGAAGGACTTCTGCAAGTCCGGCCCGAGGACTTCGCTGACGTCGCGACCGATCAATGCCGACGACGGCCCGCCGCTGGCGAGCATCACGCCCTTGGTGTCGACCACGAACACGTAACGGTCCTTGTCGACGAATTCGCCCTGGCGGCTGAACGCTGCGAACGCCTTGTCGCCGTTGTCGTGGTAATAGGCCAGCGCCTTTTCCAGCAAGGCGATGGCGGCCTTGCTGTCGTCTTTTTCCGTGGTGGCCGCGTTGGCCTGACCGAAACTCAACAGCAGCACCGCGCCGAGCCAAGCCAGCTTGTGCACAAACCCCATGACGCATCCCCCGTTCTTGTTGGTGTTTCAAGAGCGTAGACGGCCTGAAGGCATGTATGGATATTCAGAACGCTTCTGAATGTTGCTGTGGCGAGGGCGCGTGCCCTCGCCACACAAGAGGCTTACGGACGCGCGTTGAGTTGCTGTTGCAGGTTCTGGATCTGCGCTTGCAGGGTGTTGATGTTGCGGGTCATCTGCGCGCGGAACGCGTCGAACTCGGCGGTGTTGGTGCCACCCTGCGAAGCGGCCGGACGGTTGTCCTGCTCGCTCTTGAGGATGACGATTTCCTGCTCCAGACGATCGATCGCAGGGTTCGACCCAGTTTGTTTTTTCAGGGCCGTGATGTCGGCACCGAGGCTCTTGAACTGCGCATCGAACCCCTTCACCTGAGCATCGAAGCTCTTGAGCTGGGCGTCGACCTTGCTGGTGTCGGCCGGGGTGCTTTTCAGCGTTGCCAGTTCGGCGCTCAGGGCTTTGACCTGGGCTTGCAACTGGGTGTTGGCGTTCTGCAGTTCGGTGGTCTGGGCAGTCATCTGCGCCAGGCGCTTGTCCAGATCCGTCGCCTGCCCGGCCACGCCCTGCTGCTGTTTGCTCTGATCCTGAAGCGCACTTTGCAGCTGTTTGATCTGCAGCTTCAGGGCTTCGCTGTCGGTGGTGACGTTGGTCTGGCTGGCCACGACCTTGCCGGAAATGTCCTGCAGACGCCCCGCCGCTTCCTCACTGATGCGCGCGAAACTTTCCTGAGTCGCCACCAGCTGCTGCTCCATCAGCGAAATCTGCTGGAAGCTCCACCAGGCCAGACCGATGAAGGCGAAGAACAATGCGCCGACCAGTGCCCACAACGGCCCGGTGCTGGCGGCCTTGACCTTGACCACGGGTGGCGTGCGCGAATGCACGGTGGTGCGGGCGGTGACCGGAAAATCGTCGTCATCGAGGGTATCGGCGCGCAGGCTCGGTACATCGTCGAAATCGTCGTGGGCATCGTTACGCATGGACATTGAGGCAACCTTTGTGAAACGCGGTGATGGCAGATTGGCGCGAAGTATAAACCCCGCGGCCGCTGGGGTTGACCCTCAAGCCGTGGCGCGGTTCAGTGCCGGCCGGCAGATTCGTATCAACGAATGTCCTGAGCCTTCCACCAGCCACAGAACTCATCGAGGGCCGTCCACAGACTGACTTTCGGATCGTAGTCCAGATAATGCCGGGCGCGACTGATGTCGAGGGTGAAATTTTTGTTCATCACCTGCATGCCCAGGCGCGACAGGGTCGGCTCGGGACGCCCGGGCCAGAGCTTGCACACACCTTCGTTGAGCGCCGCCACGCTGTAGGCCAGGCCGTAGGAACGATACTTGGTGACCTGTGGGACTTCCATCTTGCGCATCACGTAATTGACCACATCCCACAGCGGCACCGGAGCGCCGTTGCTGATGTTGTAGGCCTTGCCCAGCGCGGAGGCGTCGGCCAGCAGGCTGCTGAGCAACGCTTCGTTGAGGTTGTGCACGCTGGTGAAATCGACCTTGTTCAGACCGTTGCCGATGATTGCCAGACGGCCCTTGCGCTGCATGTTCAGCAAGCGCGGGAAGATGCTCATGTCGCCGGCGCCGGTGACGAAGCGCGGTCGCAGGGCGAGGGTTTCGAGGCCGAATTCCTGAGCGCCGAAGACCTTTTGCTCGGCCAGGTATTTGGTCGCCGCATAGTGATGCTTGAAGCGCTTGGGCACTTGCTCTTCGGTCAGCCCGAGGTGGTCGCGACCGTCAAAGTAGATCGAGGGCGACGACAGATGCACCAGCCGCCGAACCCGTTGCTTCAGGCAGGCCTCGACCACGTTTTCGGTGACTTGCACATTGCCCTGATGGAAGTCCTGATAGCGGCCCCACAGGCCAACCGCGCCGGCGCAATGCACCACGGCTTCGACGTCATTGCACAATTCCCGCACCAGATCCGGATCGCTCAGATCGCCTTGAACGAACTCGGCACCGCGACGCACCAGATGCTCGACACCCTCGGCCCGGCGACCGTTGACCCGCACGTCCAGGCCCTGCTCCAGGGCGAAACGCGCAAAGCGTCCGCCAATGAAGCCGCTTGCGCCGGTGACCAGAATTTTCATGTAGAGCTCCAACAAAACCAGCTGCAAGCTTCGAGCTTCGAGCTGCAAGGTAAAAACAGTACGCAAGCGCTTTACTTGGCGCTTGCAGCTTGACGCTCGTAGCTGCTTTCAGGCCACCAGCCATTGCGCCGACGAGCGCACCAATTGCTCGGTCAACAGCCCGAGCAACTGACCGCCATTGCGCCAATGATGCCAGTACAAGGGCACGTCGATCGGTTTATCTGGCAACAGTTCGCGCAGCACGCCGCGCTCCAGTTGCTCGCGGACCTGCAATTCCGGCACCAGGCCCCAGCCGAGCCCGGCTTCGGTCAGGCGGAGGAAACCTTCGGACGACGGGCACAGGTGATGTTCGAAACCGCCATCGACGCCGAGGGACGCGAGGTATCGATGCTGGAGAAAATCGTCAGGGCCGAACACCAGCGCCGGGGTGCGCGGTAATTGTTCGGCCCGCACGCCGTCGGGGAAATGCCGCTCGATGAACGCCGGGCTGGCCAGCGCTCGATAGCGCATCGCCCCGAGCAACACGCTGCGTGCCCCCGCCACCGGCCGCTCGCTGGCGCACAGGCAACCGGCCACTTCACCGGCGCGCATGCGTTTCAGGCCGACGGTCTGGTCTTCGACGATCAGATCGAGCAATAGATGTTGTTCGGCGCAGAAGTCGCCCACCGCCTCGGCCCACCAGGTGGCGAGACTGTCGGCATTCAGGGCGATACGCAGGCGCTCCGGCAGGCCCTCTTCGTCCAGCGCAGGCACCAGCGTCTGCAAATCCCGTTCGAGCAGGCGCACCTGCTGCACATGGTTGAGCAGGCGCCGGCCAATTTCGGTAGGCGACGGCGGCGTGCCACGCACCAGAACCGGCTGGCCGACCCGCGCTTCCAGCAATTTGATCCGCTGGGAGATCGCCGATTGCGAAAGGCCCAGCACCTGCGCCGCCCGTTCGAATCCGGCCTGCTCGACCACGGCGGCCAGAGCGGAAAGCAATTTGTAGTCGAACATCAGTTTTCCTAATGAGCGATCAGCACTATTGGTTTTTCTTATACAACGTCAACCGGGAGAATAGCCAGCAAGCACTCTTTATCAAGGATCACCCCCATGGCTGGCGAAACCTCGTTGACCACCCTGCTGCGCAGCATGAGCCCGCAGCTCAATGCCGGCGAATTCGTGTTCTGCACCTTGTCCGACGGCGAGTTGCCGAGCGGCCTGGAAGTCGTAGGCAGTTTCCGTGAACAGGAAGGCCTGACGGTGATTCTCGAACGCTCCCACGCCGAGCGCGCCGGGTTCAGCTTCGACTATGTCGCGGCGTGGATCACGCTGAACGTGCATTCGGCACTGGAAGCCGTCGGCCTGACCGCCGCCTTCGCCACCGCACTGGGCAAGGCCGGCATCAGCTGCAACGTGATTGCCGGCTATTACCACGATCATCTGTTCGTCGGTCAGGCCGACGCCGAACGTGCCATGCAAGTGCTGCGCGACCTCGCAGCCAACGCGGAGTAATCGTCATGTGGCAAAGCTATACCAACGGTTTGCTGGTGGCGTTCGGGCTGATCATGGCGATCGGCACGCAAAATGCCTTTGTCCTGGCCCAGAGCCTGCGGCGTGAGCATCACCTGCCGGTCGCCGCGCTGTGCGTCGCCTGTGATGCGCTGCTGGTGGCGGCGGGTGTGTTCGGTCTGGCCACGGTGCTGGCGCAGAACCCGACATTGCTGGCGGTCGCCCGCTGGGGCGGCGCGGTGTTCCTGATCTGGTACGGCAGCCAGGCGTTGCGCAGGGCGTTTTCGAAACAGAGCCTGCAACAGGGTGAAAACCAGACCGTGCGTTCGCTGCGCGCGGTGATGCTAAGCGCACTGGCGGTGACCCTGCTCAACCCGCACGTCTATCTCGACACCGTCTTGCTGATCGGTTCTCTCGGCGCACAACAGTCGGTGCCCGGCGCCTATGTCGTGGGCGCGGCGAGTGCTTCGCTGCTGTGGTTTTTCACCCTCGCCCTCGGTGCAGCATGGCTGGCACCGTGGCTGGCACGGCCGAGTACGTGGCGGATTCTCGATCTGTTGGTGGCGGTAATGATGTTCACCGTGGCAGGGCAATTGATATTGGCTTCATGATTTATTCCAAACAGCTCTGGAACCTCTATCCCACACAGTTGTTGCGTGGTTAAGCCGCACCCCCGGTGCTATGATCCGAACCCTGCGCCGCAAAGAGTAAAAACTCGCCGGTGCATTTCTGGCCGCCCGTGATCGGCCTTGCGCTCACCGCAACAGACCTGATTAGGAGAATCATCATGGCTTTCGAATTGCCGCCGCTGCCTTACGCACACGATGCCCTGCAGCCGCACATTTCCAAGGAAACCCTGGAATTCCACCACGACAAGCACCACAACACCTACGTCGTGAACCTGAACAACCTGGTGCCAGGCACCGAGTTCGAAGGCAAGACCCTGGAAGAGATCGTCAAGACTTCCTCGGGCGGCATCTTCAACAACGCCGCTCAGGTCTGGAACCACACCTTCTACTGGAACTGCCTGGCGCCAAACGCCGGCGGTCAACCAACCGGCGCACTGGCTGAAGCCATCAACGCGGCTTTCGGTTCGTTCGACAAGTTCAAGGAAGAGTTCAGCAAAACCTCGATCGGCACCTTCGGTTCCGGCTGGGGCTGGCTGGTGAAAAAGGCTGACGGTTCCCTGGCCCTGGCCAGCACCATCGGCGCCGGCAACCCGCTGACCAGCGGCGACACCCCGCTGCTGACCTGCGACGTCTGGGAACACGCTTACTACATCGACTACCGTAACCTGCGTCCTAAGTACGTCGAGGCGTTCTGGAACCTGGTCAACTGGAAGTTCGTGGCCGAGCAGTTCGAAGGCAAGACCTTCACCGCTTAAGCTGCACGCCAGACAAAAACCCGGCTTTGCCGGGTTTTTTTATACCTGCGTAAATAATCGTGAGTGCGTTGCATCACAAACAAGGCTTTTTCCCACACCTGAAGCAGCCCTTCTCGCCTTGCTCCCAAGCCACGGCGAACTAACATCAAAAGAGGAAAAATTGTCCGACGCCCCTCAAGTTGGAGACCGAAACTACCGACACAGTACAACCAGGGCAAATACTCCAGACAGCAGCATATCGGCCAAGGCCACGGACAAATTTTCCGCGGCTCGATTGTCCCTTTGACTGCCAACACGGGATTGCCAATACTCATGGCAACTTGACGCTACCCGCACGGAACAAGGAATAACCCTTTGAAGCTGGAACTCAAGAACAGCTTGTCGGTGAAGTTGCTCCGGGTCGTGCTCCTGTCGGCATTGATCGTCGGCGTGGTCTTGAGCTGCGCGCAGATCGTGTTCGATGCCTATAAAACACGCCAGGCCGTCGCCGGCGATGCCGAGCGCATCCTCGACATGTTCCGCGATCCCTCCACCCAGGCGGTCTACAGCCTGGACCGGGAGATGGGCATGCAGGTGATCGAAGGCCTGTTCCAGGACGACGCCGTGCGTCAGGCGTCCATCGGCCATCCCAACGAAGCGATGCTCGCGCAAAAGTCGCGTGAGCTGCAGCAATCCAACAGCCGCTGGCTGACCGACCTGATCCTCGGCCAGGAACGCACGTTCACCACCCAACTGGTGGGGCGCGGGCCGTACAGCGAATATTACGGCGACCTGAGCATCACCCTCGACACCGCCACCTACGGTCAGGGTTTCATTGTCAGTTCGGTGATCATCTTCATTTCCGGCGTGTTGCGCGCCCTGGCCATGGGCCTGGTGTTGTATCTGGTCTATCACTGGCTGCTGACCAAACCGCTGTCGCGGATCATCGAGCACCTCACCGAGATCAACCCGGACCGCCCCAGCGAACACAAGATCCCGCAGCTCAAGGGTCACGAAAAAAACGAACTGGGGATCTGGATCAACACCGCCAACCAGCTACTCGAATCCATCGAACGCAATACCCACCTGCGCCATGAAGCGGAAAACAGCCTGCTGCGCATGGCCCAATACGATTTCCTCACCGGCCTGCCGAATCGCCAGCAATTGCAGCAGCAGCTGGACAAGATTCTGGTGGATGCCGGCAAGCTGCAACGGCGGGTCGCCGTCCTTTGCGTAGGTCTGGACGATTTCAAAGGCATCAACGAACAATTCAGCTACCAGACCGGTGACCAGTTGCTGCTGGCCCTGGCTGACCGGCTTCGTGCCCACAGCGGTCGCCTCGGCGCCCTCGCCCGTCTCGGTGGCGACCAGTTCGCGCTGGTGCAGGCCGATATCGAGCAACCCTACGAAGCGGCGGAGCTGGCGCAAAGTATCCTCGATGACCTGGAAGCCCCGTTCGCCCTTGATCATCAGGAGATCCGCCTGCGCGCGACCATCGGCATCACCTTGTTCCCGGAAGACGGCGACAGCACCGAGAAGCTGCTGCAGAAAGCCGAGCAGACCATGACCCTGGCCAAGACCCGCTCGCGCAATCGCTATCAGTTCTACATCGCGAGCGTCGACAGCGAGATGCGCCGCCGCCGCGAACTGGAAAAAGACCTGCGCGACGCCTTGCTGCGCGACCAGTTCTACCTCGTCTATCAGCCGCAGATCAGCTACCGCGATCATCGCGTAGTCGGGGTCGAGGCCCTGATCCGCTGGCAGCATCCGGAACACGGCCTGGTGCCGCCGGACCTGTTCATCCCGCTGGCGGAACAGAACGGCACCATCATCGCCATCGGCGAATGGGTGCTGGATCAGGCCTGCAAGCAACTGCGCGACTGGCACGATCAAGGCTTCGTCGACCTGCGCATGGCAGTCAACCTGTCCACCGTGCAACTGCACCACGCCGAGCTGCCACGGGTGGTCAACAACCTGCTGCAGATGTACCGCCTGCCGCCACGCAGCCTGGAGCTGGAAGTCACCGAAACCGGCCTGATGGAAGACATCAGCACCGCCGCCCAGCACCTGCTGAGCCTGCGCCGCTCCGGCGCACTGATCGCTATCGACGACTTCGGCACCGGCTATTCCTCGCTGAGTTATCTCAAGAGTCTGCCGCTGGACAAGATCAAGATTGACAAGAGCTTCGTCCAGGACCTGCTGGATGACGACGATGATGCGACCATCGTTCGCGCCATCATCCAACTGGGCAAGAGCCTGGGCATGCAGGTGATCGCCGAGGGCGTGGAAACCGCCGAACAGGAAACCTACATCATTTCCGAAGGCTGCCACGAAGGTCAGGGCTACCACTACAGCAAACCGCTGCCGGCGCGCGAGTTGGGCATTTATCTCAAGCAGGCCCAGCGCAGCAACGCGGCCATCCTCTGAAACGTGCCTGCCAGGCCCGACGCAACCCGGGTTCTGCCGGGCATCAACCTCGCTGTTGATCCAGCGCAGACCCCGCGCAAATAAGAAATATTTCCAGCTACAACCCTTTACACATAATGCGAAAGATTTGCATTATGTCGCAGTTTTGCGCACCCCCGCGCCTGTCCACTCAATCACCGAAGCAGGATGTTCGCCATGATTCGTATGCCTCTGGCTACCGCCAGTCTGCTGGCCATCGCTATTTCCCTCGCCGGTTGCGGCGAAGGTAAAGACAAAGAAAAGGCCGCCGCTCCTGCGCCGACTCCGGCTGCGAGCACCGCTGCACCGGCTGCGCCTGCTGCTGCCGGTAAAGTCGACGAGGCCGCCGGCAAAGCCGTTGTCTCGCACTACGCCGACATGGTCTTCGCCGTTTACAGCGATGCCGAATCCACCGCGAAAACCCTGCAAACCGCCGTCGACGCGTTCCTCGCCAAGCCGAACGCCGACACCCTGAAAGCCGCCAAGGCTGCCTGGGTCGCTGCCCGCGTTCCTTACCTGCAGAGCGAAGTGTTCCGCTTCGGCAACACCATCATCGACGACTGGGAAGGTCAGGTGAACGCCTGGCCTCTGGACGAAGGCCTGATCGACTACGTCGACAAGTCCTACGAACACGCACTGGGCAACCCGGGCGCCACCGCCAACATCATCGCCAACACCGAAGTACAGGTCGGCGAAGACAAGGTCGACGTCAAGGACATCACCCCGGAAAAACTCGCCAGCCTGAACGAGCTGGGCGGTTCCGAAGCCAACGTTGCCACCGGCTACCACGCCATCGAATTCCTGCTCTGGGGCCAGGACCTGAACGGCACCGGCCCTGGCGCCGGCAACCGTCCACCGTCGGACTACCTGGAAGGCAAAGGCGCCACCGGCGGTCACAACGACCGTCGTCGTGCCTACCTGAAAGCCGTGACCCAGCTGCTGGTCAGCGACCTGGAAGAAATGGTCGCCAACTGGAAGCCGAACGTGGCCGACAACTACCGCGCCACCCTGGAAGCCGAACCGGCTGAAAGCGGCCTGCGCAAAATGCTGTTCGGCATGGGCAGCCTGTCCCTGGGCGAGCTGGCCGGCGAGCGCATGAAGGTGTCCCTGGAAGCGAACTCCCCGGAAGACGAACAGGATTGCTTCAGCGACAACACCCACAACTCGCACTTCTACGATGCCAAGGGCATTCGTAACGTTTACCTGGGCGAGTACACCCGCGTCGATGGCACCAAACTGACCGGCGCCAGCCTGTCGTCGCTGGTGGCCAAGGTCGACCCGGCTGCCGACACCGCGCTGAAAGCCGATCTGGCCGCCACCGAGGCCAAGATCCAGGTCATGGTCGATCACGCCAACAAGGGTGAGCACTACGACCAGTTGATCGCAGCCGGCAACACGGCTGGTAACCAGATCGTTCGCGACGCCATCGCTTCGCTGGTCAAGCAGACCGGTTCGATCGAGGCCGCAGCCGGCAAGCTCGGCATCAGCGACCTGAACCCGGACAACGCTGATCACGAGTTCTGATCACAGCGTCCGCGTTAAAAAAGGCGACCTTCGGGTCGCCTTTTTCATAGCTGCTATTTGTGGTGATGCTGATGGCCCCATCGCTGGCAAGCCAGCTCCCACAGGTTTTCAGGTGTTTGCAAAATATGTGTACGCCAGCAATCACTGTGGGAGCTGGCTTGCCAGCGATGGCCGCGCCTTGGTCTCACAGGAAACCTGCTCCATATCAAGCAAACGATAATTCCTCTTATTCAAACCCACTCGCCCTGTTAGACTTTGCGCCTTTAAATTCGCCCCTCTTGCAGGAAGTCTGATGCCCTCGCTGCCTCTTCGCTTGTCCGCACTGTTTCTGGCCCTGGGCCTGAGTGCCTGCGATGACGCCCCGCGTTTCACCAAGGCCGAGCCGGGTGAAGCCCGTTCCGGCGGCGCGGCGACCGTGCGCAAGAGCGATCAGAACGCGTTCTCCCTGCCGTCGGCCAACCTGCCGCCCTCGCGGCGGGTGGACTTCAGCGTCGGCAACAGTTTCTTTCGCAGCCCGTGGGTGATCGCGCCGTCGACCACCACCGCCCGCGACGGCCTCGGCCCGCTGTTCAATACCAACGCCTGCCAGAACTGCCACATCAAGGACGGCCGCGGCCATCCGCCGACGCCGGATGCGGCCAACGCGGTGTCGATGTTGGTGCGTTTGTCGATTCCCGATGCGCCGGCCTATGCCAAGGTCATCGAACAGGTGGGCGTAGTGCCCGAGCCGGTCTACGGCGGCCAGTTCCAGGACATGGCCGTCCCCGGCGTCGCGCCGGAAGGCAAGGTGCGGGTCGATTACACGCCGGTGCCGGTACGCTTCAAGGACGGCACCGAAGTCGAGTTGCGCAAACCGGTCCTGCAGATCACCCAGCTCAGCTATGGCCCGATGCACCCGGACACACGTTTCTCGGCCCGCGTTGCACCGCCGATGATCGGCCTGGGCCTGCTCGAAGCGATCCCGGAAGAAGCGATCCTCGCCAACGCCGCCGCGCAGGCCAAAGAGAACAACGGCATCAACGGCCGGCCCAACCGGGTCTGGGATGATGAGCAACAAAAGACCGTCATGGGGCGATTTGGCTGGAAAGCCGGCCAGCCGAACCTCAATCAACAAAATGTTCACGCGTTTTCTGGTGATATGGGCCTCACGACCAGCCTGAGACCGTTTGATGACTGCACCGACGCGCAAACCGCCTGCAAACAGGCGCCGAACGGCAATGGCCCGGACGGCGAGCCGGAAGTCAGCGACAACATCCTGCGCCTGGTGCTGTTCTACAGCCGCAACCTCGCCGTTCCCGCGCGCCGTGGGGTCAACGATGCGCAGGTGCTGGCCGGCAAGAACCTGTTCTTCCAGGCAGGCTGCCAGGCCTGTCACACGCCGAAATACACCACCGCCGCCAATGCCGCCGAACCTGAACTGGCCCATCAAGTGATTCGCCCGTACAGCGATCTGCTGCTGCACGACATGGGCGAAGGCCTGGCGGACAACCGTACTGAATTCCAGGCCTCCGGCCGCGACTGGCGCACCCCGCCGCTGTGGGGCATCGGCCTGACGCAAACGGTCAGCGGCCACACCCAGTTTCTGCATGACGGCCGCGCCCGCAATCTGCTCGAAGCCGTGCTCTGGCATGGCGGCGAAGCGAAAGCGGCGCAGCAACAGGTTTTGTCTTTCAACGCCGAGCAGCGTGCCGCGCTGCTGGCGTTCTTGAACTCACTTTAAACACTTGAACGAATCGGGAGCCCGACATGTTCCGTCCCAAGCTGTTGTTCACCAGCCTTGCCGCACTGGCCCTCGGCGCGTGCTCGCCGCAGGATCCGCAAGCCGTCACCTCGGCGGCCATCGCCAAATCGGTGATCCTGCCGACCTACACCCGCTGGGTCGAAGCCGACAAGCAACTGGCCGTCAGCGCCCTCGCCTACTGCCAGGGTAAAGAGTCGCTGGACACCGCCCGTGCCGACTTCCTGCATGCGCAGAAAGCCTGGGCCGAGTTGCAACCGCTGCTGATCGGCCCGCTGGCCGAGGGCAACCGCTCGTGGCAGGTGCAATTCTGGCCGGACAAGAAAAACCTGGTCGGCCGTCAGGTCGAGCAACTGGTCACCGCGCAGCCGCAGATCGACGCCGCCGCACTGGCCAAGTCCAGCGTTGTGGTGCAAGGCCTGTCCGCTTACGAGTACATTCTGTTCGACGCCAAGCCTGACGTGGCCAACGACGCGCAGAAAGCCAAATACTGCCCACTGCTGGTGGCCATCGGCGAGCGTCAGAAACAACTGGCCGAAGAGATCCTCAGCAGCTGGAACAACACCGACGGCATGCTCGCGCAGATGAGCAAGTTCCCGAACCAGCGCTACGCCGACTCCCACGAAGCGATCGCCGATCTGCTGCGGGTTCAGGTCACCGCCCTCGACACCCTGAAGAAAAAACTCGGCACGCCGATGGGCCGCCAGAGCAAGGGCGTGCCTCAGCCGTTCCAGGCTGACGCATGGCGCAGCCAGTCGTCCATGGAGGCGCTGGAAGCCAGCCTCGCAGCGGCCAAAACCGTCTGGGAAGGCGTCGACAACAAAGGTCTGCGCGGCCTGCTGCCGGCGGAGCAGAAACCGTTGGCGGACAAGATCGATGCAGCCTACGCGGCGTCGCTCAAACTGTTCGGCAGCACTCAGCGCTCGCTGACCGAAATGCTCAACGATGACGCCGGTCGCCAGCAGCTCAACGATATCTACGACAGCCTCAACGTCGTCCACCGCCTGCACGAAGGCGAGCTGGCCAAGGCGCTGGGCATTCAACTGGGCTTCAACGCCAACGACGGTGACTGATGAGGGCACGTGCCATGCTGCGACGCCAGGCTCTGACTTTAGGTAGTTTGCTGCTGGGAGCAGTGACGCTGGGCGGCTGGACGCTGTTCAAACGCAAGCACCAAAGCCCGCTGCTGTTGTCGGCGCGGGACGACACCGACGGCAAGCATTACGCCGTCGGTTATCGACTGGACGGCACCCAAGTGTTCGCCACCGAAGTCGGCCAGCGTTGCCACGACATCATCAATCACCCGACGCTGTCGATCGCGCTGTTCGTCGCCCGCCGGCCGGGCACCGAGAGCTACCTGATCGACCTGCGCAACGGTGCATTGCTGCAAACCGTGACCTCGCAGCCGAACCGGCATTTCTACGGCCACGCGGTGATCCACCACAGCGGTGACTACCTGTACGCCACCGAAAACGACACCACCGATCCGGGCCGTGGCCTGCTCGGGGTGTACAGATTCGAAGGCGAACGACTGGTGCACAGCGGCGAGCTTTCCACCCACGGTCTCGGCCCGCATCAGGTGTCGTGGATGCCCGACGGTGAAACCCTGGTGGTGGCCAACGGCGGGATCCGCACCGAGGCCGAAAGCCGGGTCGACATGAACCTCGACGCCATGGAGCCGAGCCTGGTGCTGATGCAACGGGACGGCACCCTGCTGAGCAAGGAAACCCTCGCCCAGCAGATGAACAGCGTGCGCCACCTGGGGATTGCCAGCGATGGCACCATCGTTGCCGGCCAGCAATTCATGGGGCCTTCCCACGAGCGTTCGGAGCTGCTGGCGATCAAACGTCCCGGCCAGCCATTCGTGGCGTTCCCGGTGCCGGAGCATCAGTTGCAGTCGATGGGGCATTACACCGCCAGCGTCGCCGTGCACAGCGACCTGCGGCTGGTGGCACTGACCGCACCGCGTGGCAACCGTTTCTTCATCTGGGACCTGGACAGCGGCGAAGTGCGCCTCGACGCGCCATTACCCGACTGCGCCGGTGTCGGTGCGGTGAAGGACGGGTTTGTCGTGACCTCCGGTCAGGGACGTTGCCGCTACTACGATTGCCGCCAGGATGATCTGCTCGCCAAACCGCTGGATTTGCCCGCAGGGCTCTGGGACAACCATCTTCATCTGATGGCCTGAAATTCGCCGCCGACCGCTCGGTCGGCGGCCCCGCTTTTCTCCACCTTCCTCCCTTACACCCGGAAAAAACTGGCAGTTGGAATCCCTGCCGGACTCGGGGTAATGTGCCCGCCTGTCTCGCCTGATTTTCTCCAAGGAACTGGAAATATGCTGCGTCGCCGCATGCTGATCATGTTGGGTGTTGTACTGCTGATCGTTCTGCTTCTCGCCGGTTACAAGGCCTTCTCGATCTATACGATGATCCAGGGCTTTTCCAAACCGAAGCCGCCGATCAGCGTCGCCGTGGCCACGGCCGTCGAGCGCCCGTGGCAGATGCGCCTGCCCACCGTCGGCACGCTGAAGGCCTTGCAAGGTGTCGACCTGAGTCTGGAGAACGCCGGCACCGTCACCGAGCTGAAGTTCGAATCGGGGCAGAAGGTCAAGGCCGGCCAACCCTTGCTGCAACTGGACAGCGCCGTCGAAGCCGCCTTCCTCGAAACCGCCAAGGCCGATCTCGGCCTCGCGCAGCTGGATTACGGTCGCGGCAGCCAGCTCGTCGGCAGCAGCGCCATCTCCAAAGGCGAATTCGACCGGCTCTCGGCGCAGTTGCAAAAGAACAAGGCCACGGTCAATCAGCTCAATGCGGCGCTGGCCAAAAAACGCATCGTCGCGCCCTTCAGCGGCACCATCGGCATCCGCCTCGTCGACATCGGCGACTACCTCGCCAGCGGCACCAAGATCGCCACCCTGCAGGATCTGAGCAGTCTCTACGCCGACTTCTACGTGCCCGAACAGTCGGTGCCGAAACTGGCTATCGGTCAACCGGTACAGATCACGGTCGCGGCGTATCCCGGCCAGCATTTCACCGGCGCCATCAGCGCCATCAACCCGATCGTCGAAAGCACCACCCGTAACATCCTCGTGCGCGCCACCCTGGCCAACCCCGATGGCAAGTTGCTGCCGGGCATGTTCACCAGCATCGAGGTGCTGCTGCCGGATCCGCAGAAACACATCGTGGTCCCGGAAAGCGCGATCACCTACACCCTCTACGGCAACTCGACGTACGTGGTCACCCAGAAGAAAGCCGAAGACGGCACCGTCGAGAAAGACGACAAGGGCCAACCGGTACTGATCGCCGAGCGTCGGTTTGTCGAGACCGGCGAACGCCGTGATGGTCAGGTGATGATCAACAAGGGCGTGCAGAGCGGCGAACAGGTGGTGACGGCCGGCCAGATCAAACTGGACAACGGCGCCCACATTGCCATCAGCGACGACAAGACCCTCGGCGAGCAGAACAGTCCGCCCCGCGCCGACTGATCAAGGAAACCCCATGGCTTTTACTGATCCGTTCATCCGCCGCCCGGTGCTCGCCACCGTGGTCAGCCTGCTGATTGTGCTGCTGGGCTTCCAGGCCTGGAGCAAACTGCCGCTGCGCCAGTACCCACAAATGGAAAACGCCCTGATCACGGTGACCACCGCGTACCCCGGGGCCAACGCCGAAACCATCCAGGGCTACATCACCCAGCCGATGCAACAGAGCCTGGCCAGCGCCGAAGGCATCGACTACATGACCTCGGTCAGTCGCCAGAACTTCTCGGTGATTTCGATCTATGCGCGCATCGGCTCCAACAGCGACCGTTTGTTCACCGAATTGCTGGCCAAGGCCAACGAGGTGAAGAACAAACTGCCCCAGGACGCCGAAGATCCGGTGCTGAGCAAGGAAGCCGCCGACGCCTCGGCACTGATGTACATCAGCTTCTTCAGCAAGGAGCTGAACAACCCGCAGATCACCGACTACCTGTCGCGGGTGATCCAGCCGAAACTGGCGACCCTGCCGGGCATGGCCGAAGCGGAGATTCTCGGCAACCAGGTGTTCGCCATGCGCCTGTGGATTGACCCGGTGAAACTCGCCGGCTTCGGCCTCAGTGCCAGCGACGTGACCAATGCGGTGCGCCAGTACAACTTCCTCTCCGC
Organism: Pseudomonas sp. 22082; assembly: GCF_052046055.1. Lineage (NCBI taxonomy): Bacteria > Pseudomonadati > Pseudomonadota > Gammaproteobacteria > Pseudomonadales > Pseudomonadaceae > Pseudomonas > Pseudomonas sp. 22082. Next base: position 178,190 of record NZ_JBQEQB010000007.1, on the reverse strand, counting down.
CGCCGGCGAAGTGAAAGGCGAATACGTGGTCACCAGCATCAACGCCAACACCGAACTGAAGTCCGCCGAAGCCTTCGGCAAGATTCCGCTCAAGGTCAGCGGCGACAGCCGGGTGCTGCTCAGCGATGTGGCGCGGGTCGAGATGGGCGCGGAGAACTACAACTCGATCAGTTCATTCGGCGGTACGCCCTCGGTATACATCGGGATCAAGGCCACGCCCGGGGCCAACCCGCTGGAAGTGATCAAGGAAGTACGCAAGATCATGCCGGAGCTGGAAGCCCAGCTGCCGCCCAATCTCAAGAGCGAAATCGCCTACGACGCCACGCTGTTCATCCAGGCGTCCATCGACGAAGTGGTGAAAACCCTGTTCGAGGCGGTGCTGATCGTGATCGTGGTGGTGTTCCTGTTCCTCGGTGCCCTGCGTTCGGTAGTGATTCCGGTGGTGACCATTCCGCTATCGATGATCGGCGTGATGTTCTTCATGCAGATGATGGGCTACTCGATCAACCTGCTGACCCTGCTGGCAATGGTGCTGGCCATCGGGCTGGTGGTCGACGACGCGATTGTGGTGGTGGAAAACATTCACCGGCACATCGAGGAAGGCAAGACACCACTGGAGGCCGCACTCGAAGGCGCCCGGGAAATCGCCATGCCGGTGGTGTCGATGACCATCACCCTCGCGGCGGTCTACGCACCGATCGGCTTCCTGACCGGGCTGACCGGGGCGCTGTTCAAGGAGTTTGCGTTGACCCTGGCCGGGGCGGTAGTAATCTCCGGCGTCGTCGCGCTGACCCTGTCGCCGATGATGTGCGCCATGCTGCTGCGCCACGATGAAAACCCCACTGGCCTGGCCCACCGCCTCGACCGGATTTTCGACAGCCTCAAGCGGCGCTATCAAGCCATGCTGCACGGCACGCTCAATACCCGGCCGGTGGTACTGGTGTTTGCGGTGATCGTGCTGTGCCTGATTCCGGTGCTGCTCAAGTTCACCAAGTCGGAACTGGCGCCGGACGAGGATCAGGGCATCATCTTCATGATGGCCAACGCCCCGCAGCCAACCAACCTCGATTACCTGAACACCTACACCGACGAGTTCATCAAGATCTTCAAGGAGTTCCCGGAGTACTACTCATCGTTCCAGATCAACGGTTATAACGGCGTGCAGAGCGGCATCGGCGGCTTCCTGCTCAAGCCCTGGAACGAGCGCAGCCGCACGCAAATGGAAATCCTCCCCGAGGTACAGGGCAAACTCGAGGGCATTCCGGGCCTGCAGATCTTCGGTTTCAACCTGCCATCCCTGCCCGGCACCGGTGAGGGCCTGCCGTTCGAGTTTGTGATCAACACCGCCAACGACTACGAGCTGTTGCTGCAAGTGGCCGACCGGATCAAGAAGCGCGCCATGGAGTCGGGCAAGTTCGCCTTCGTCGACCTTGATCTGGCTTTCGACAAACCCGAAGTGGTGGTCGACATCGACCGCGCGAAGGCTGCGCAGATGGGTGTGTCGATGCAGGATCTGGGCGGTACGCTGGCGACTTTGCTGGGCGAGGCGGAAATCAACCGGTTCACCATCGAAGGCCGCAGCTACAAGGTCATCGCCCAGGTCGAACGGGCCTACCGCGATAACCCGGACTGGCTGAACAATTACTACGTGAAAAACACCCAGGGCGAACTGCTGCCGCTGTCGACCCTGATCACCGTCACTGACCGCGCGCGACCGCGGCAACTCAACCAGTTCCAGCAACTCAACGCGGCCAAGCTGTCCGGGTTCCCGCTGGTGAGCATGGGGGAAGCCATCGACAGCGTGTTGCAGATCGCCCGGGAAGAAGCCCCGGCCGGTTTTGCTTTCGATTACGGCGGCGCATCGCGGCAGTTCGTCCAGGAAGGCAGCGCGCTGTGGGTGACCTTCGCGTTAGCGCTGGCGATCATTTTCCTGGTGCTGGCGGCGCAGTTCGAAAGCTTCCGCGATCCATTGGTGATTCTGGTGACCGTGCCGCTGTCGATCTGCGGGGCGCTGATTCCGCTGTTCCTCGGCTGGTCGAGCATGAACATCTACACCCAGGTCGGACTGGTGACGCTGATCGGGCTGATCAGCAAGCACGGGATCCTGATCGTCGAGTTCGCCAACCAGCTGCGCAAGGAGAAGGGCCTGACACCCCGCGAGGCGGTGGAGGAAGCAGCGGCTATTCGTCTGCGCCCGGTGTTGATGACCACGGCGGCGATGGTGTTCGGCATGGTGCCGCTGATCGTGGCCACCGGCGCCGGTGCGGTCAGCCGCTTCGACATAGGGACGGTGATTGCAACCGGGATGTCGATCGGGACGCTGTTTACGCTGTTTGTCCTGCCGTGTGTTTACACCGTGCTGGCGAAACCCGATCCCAAGGCATGACGCAGTAAAACAAGCCATGACGCAATAAAAAAGGCCTCGCATTGGCGAGGCCTTTGGCTCTAATCGAACGATTCAACTCTGCGGCCTCATCCCTTGAGAAAGTCCGAACATGAACAGCAATAGATCATGATCCGGTTGTGTGGCCACGGCGGCTTTCGCCACCCGTGGCATCGGGCAATGCGGATCACTGGCCGATGCGCCAATGACCTGCATGCGTGGCTGTTCCCAGGCCGCCACCGCCAATGATGCAACTGCCAAGGCTCCTACCAGAAACAAACCTCGTGCAATTTCTAGTTTCATCGCTATAAACCTTTGATAGCGCTGCCAAACGCCGTCTCATAAAAGTAGACGAGTTTTTTCCAGTCCGTAGCGCTGAACGACGAGTGGCGGCGCAGTTGCTTCATGTCATGGGCGGCCGCGCGATGAGCGGTCAGACGCTGACGGCATTTTTCCAGATCGATCAGAGCGACTTCGACCTTGGCCGATTCACCTGCGCCCGTCACCCGCACGAACACGTGCTTGATGTAGATGCAGCTGTGCTGCCAACGGCCCTTGTGCATGCGCGCCAGGTTTTCGGCGAGGTCCTTGAGCACGCGTTCATAGACGGCTTCGCCATATTGCTCACGACCGCCGGCGGCCTTCCATTGCTCAAACTCCTGAAAGCCATCGAGGGATTTGGTCACCAACAGCGCGCGCCAATTGAATTTCGGATCGGGCTGCGCACCACAGAACACGATTTCAGGAACACGAACCCCGAGACGGGAAACCCCGGTCAGCGCATCCAGTTCACGCAACACGGTAGGCCGCCCGAACGGGTGCCGCCAGCTGCGATAGATATGTCCGGTCTGGCGCTTGGCATACAGCAGTTGACCATCGCGCCCCACCACCCGCTGCACACCACTTTCGCCACCACGACGCACATTGGGTTCTTCCACCCACTCACCGCGCTGGTTCCAGTAGTAGTCGAAGCGATCCTCGGGAGCGACTTCCGCTTCTGCTGCAAATTGCACTGCCATCCTCTTACCTCTTGCGTAATACGTAGACTCGCCACATGGCATAGAGCGGAATAAAGTCCAGTTGTTCCTGGATCCGGAATCCTGCTTCTTCGAATTCCTTTTCAACCGTTGCGGCCGGTAACACAAATCGATTCTGGTAACCTTCCTGCCCACGCTTGCGCTCGGCGCGCTTGCGTTTCCAGGACTTGAAATTGCCGTCCACCCACAGCGAAATGATTACGCTGTCCCGGGTGACACGCTCGAACTCGCGTAGAATCGCCCGGCGGTGCTCGGCTTCGCCGATGTGATGCAGCAGTCGCATGCAAAAAATGCTGTCGACGGCGTTATCAGGCAAGGCAATGTCGAACGCAGATGTGTGCAAGGGTTGTACCCGTTTCACCACATCCGCCGGTTGTGCCTGCATGGCGGTCTTGATCATCGACTCGGAGTTGTCCGCTCCGATGATCACCCGATTGGGTTTTTCCGCCAGCAGTGGCCAGAAACGTCCAGCACCGCATGGCAGGTCCAGCACCAGGCCCGGCTCGCCAACAAGGGTCAACGCCTTGCGGGCCAACTGCTGATCTCGCCAATTGGACAAACGACGCCCCAGACCGTCCTGATGTTTACGCAGGTACTTCTGCGCATGGTTGTCGTCGTATTTTTCGGAAAAATCGAGCTTGATCGGGCCGGCCATCACCAGGACTCCTGAAATTACTGATGACGTCACCTTAAGCAGCGGCGTGTCAGCGTCAGGTCATCCCTTTGTGAAAAAAACGTCATGTAAACCGGCAAACTATTTCAAGGTTATACAGGATTTAGACAGGTTGGAGGCACTCTCGTGTCAGATGCACAGCTTTCAGCGCTTGCCCAGATCCACCTCGAAACGGCAGCCATTAGGCTCCATCGTGCTCAAAGTGACACTCCAGCCCTGGTTCTCGCAGATGCGTTGAACCAGTGACAGACCCAATCCCAGCCCTTCTCCGCGTTTTTCGTTGCCGCGCACAAAAGGCTGGAACATCGCCTCGCGCTTTTCCTCGGGAATGCCGACGCCCGAATCCTCGACCACAAAACCGTTGGCATTGAGGGTCAAGCGAATGAACCCCTGCTCGGTGTAGTGCAAGGCGTTGCGCAGCAAGTTGCCCATCACGGCATTGAGCAGTGTCGCGTTGTAACGGGTGTCGGGCGGATTGCCCGGTTCGAAAATCAGCTGCAAGCCCTTGGATTCGATGGGCTCTCGCCACAGGCACAGCAAACTGTCAGCCACTTGCGAGAGGCTTTGCTGGGGCGCTGCGCCGGCGTCTTCACGTTGGGCCCGTGCCAGCATCAGGAAGGTCTGCACCAGTTCGCGCATTTCCTCACTGGCCCGCGCGATGCGCTGAACCTGAGCCTTGCCGCGCTGATCGATACCCGGGTTTTCCAGCAGCAGTTCACAGGAGCTGGCCAACACCATCAGAGGTGTACGCAACTCATGGCTGACGTCGCTGGTAAACAAGCGTTCCCGCGTCAGTGCCTGACGCAATCGCCCAAGTGTCGCGTCGAACGCCACCGCAAGCTCGCCCACCTCGTCCGCCGCGTAGTCGGGCGCCAGCGGAGGCGCCAGTCCGAGCAACTGATCGCGATGACGTACCTGGCGGGCCAGCCGCACCACCGGGGCCATCACCTTGCGGGCCAGCACCCAGCCGAGGAACACCGCCAGTGCCAGACTGAGTACGAAGCCCACCAGCACTACGGCGAACAATACGCGCTCGCGCTCTTCAAAATCGCTTTGATCCTGCAGCAGCACATAACGCCGACCATCAACGATCTCGACCATTGCGTGATACGACAGCTGCTCGCGAAAGACTTCATGGAAACCTGAATCCAGGTGTCGCAGGTCCTTGGGCAGCTCGAAATCCCCCGGCCCGCCACTGAAATAAAACAACTGATCCGGTTCTGGTCGATGGCTCCAGTCCGAGACGTTGTCCATCAACAGCAGGCGTTGCAGGTCGCCGCCCAGCCCGGCGGAAATCAGTTTTTCCTCGACCAGGTGCACGGTCGCGACGATGCCCATGGCAAACGCCCCGGCTACCAGCGCGCTCATCAGCGCAAAGGCGATGATGATCCGCTGGGCAAGGCTTTGCTTAAACTCCATCGCGGCCCTCGGCCAAGCGGTAACCCACGCCATGCACGGTGTGCAGCAATGGCTTGGAGAATGGTTTGTCGATCACCTGGCGCAATTGGTGAACATGGCTGCGCAGGCTGTCGCTGTCCGGGCAGTCATCGCCCCACAGCGCTTCTTCGAGAATTTCCCGACGCAGGACATGCGGGCTCTTTTGCATCAGCACCGCCAGCAGTTTGAGGCCGACCGGGTTGAGCTTGAGCAATTTGCCTTCGCGGGTCACTTCGAGGGTATCGAGGTCATAGCTCAGATCACCGACCTGCAGGGCACGACGGCCGCCGCCCTGGGTGCGGCGCATCACGGCTTCGACCCGGGCCGCCAGTTCCGACAGCGCAAACGGCTTGACCAGATAATCGTCGGCTCCGGACTTGAAGCCCTGCAAACGGTCATCGAGTTGATCCCGGGCGGTGAGCATGATCACCGGCGTATCACGACGGGCGTCTTCGCGCAGGCGCTTGCACAGGGTGTAGCCGTCGATCCCCGGCAGCATGATGTCGAGCACGATCAGGTCGTAATGCTCGGTGGCGGCCAGATGCAGCCCCGACAGACCGTCCTGGGCGCAATCGACGGTGTAGCCTTTGAGCCCCAGGTAATCGGCCAGATTGGCCAGGATATCGCGGTTGTCTTCGACCAATAGAATTCGCATGGGCACCTCCTCCGTACACGGTAGCGGCCGTCTTGGCCCGCGCAGCTTACGGCCATCGCCGACTCACGGCTAGGGCGGCAAGCAGCACAAATCCAGTCTTTCAACCAAATTCATTCGTTAACAAGTTTTTCACTATCGGTTCACAACCTGACTACAGTGACAACGCGAGACTCTCGCGCCATTAGATATAAGGAATGTAGACAATGGACTTCTTCAAGACAGCGCCTGTGCGCTTTCTGCTGCTGGTCACCGGCGCCTGGCTGGTGGTGTTTCTCCTGACCCGAACCGTGCTGTTGCTGACTCATCTGGATGAGGCCGGCGGCGTCGCGCTTTCCATGTTCGGCATCGGCTTGCTGTATGACCTGGGCTTTCTCACCTATGCCGCGCTGCCGATGGGCCTGTATTTACTGCTGTGTCCGCCGGCCTTGTGGCGCCGGCGCGGTCATCGCTGGTTCCTTCAGGGACTGTTGACCGTCAGTCTGTTCGCCATGCTGTTCACCTCCGTGGCCGAATGGCTGTTCTGGGACGAGTTCGGTGTGCGCTTCAACTTCATCGCCGTCGACTATCTGGTGTACTCCGATGAAGTCTTGAATAACGTGCTGGAGTCCTACCCGATCGGCACGTTGCTGAGCATTCTTGCGCTGCTCGCCGTCGCATTGAGTTTCGCGTTGCGCAAACCTTTCAACGCGGCGCTGGACGCCCCGTTGCCGCCACTGCGCGGTCGCCTGCTCAATGCCCTCAGTCTGTTGGTGGTGGCGGGACTGAGCCTGCAACTGCTCAGTCAGGACGCGCCGCGCGCTCAGGGCGGCAACGCCTATCAGAATGAACTGGCGAGCAATGGCCCGTATCAGTTCTTCGCCGCGTTCCGTAACAATGAACTGGACTATGGCCAGTTCTACAGCAGTCTGTCGCCGGAAAAAGTCGCCGGCCAGATTCGCGCTGAATTGAGCGAACCCAACGCGCGCTTCATCGGCCAGGATCCACAGGACATCCGCCGGGTGATCGACAACCCGGGCACTGTGCGAAAACCGAACATCGTGCTGGTCACCATCGAAAGCCTGAGTGCCAAGTACCTGGGCAGCAACGGCGATGAGCGCAACCTGACACCGAATCTGGATGCCTTGCGCAAGCAGAGCCTGTACTTCAACAATTTCTACGCCACCGGCACCCGCACTGATCGGGGCCTGGAAGCCATCACGCTGGCCATTCCGCCGACGCCCGGCCGTTCGATCGTCAAGCGCATCGGCCGCGAAAGCGGCTTCGCCAGCCTCGGCCAGCAGCTCAGCGCCGTCGGCTACGACAGCGTGTTCGTCTACGGCGGACGCGGTTATTTCGACAACATGAACGCGTTCTTCAGCGGCAACGGCTACCGCGTCGTCGATCAGAGCAGCGTCGATGAATCGGAAATTCACTTCAAGAATGCCTGGGGCATGGCCGACGAGGATCTGTACAAGCAGACCCTGAAGCTGGCCGATGCCGATTACGCCAGGCAGCAGCCTTTCCTGTTGCAACTGATGACCACCTCCAACCACCGCCCTTACACCTATCCGGACAATCGGATCGACATCAAGTCCGGCAACGGTCGCGATGGCGCGGTGAAATACACCGACTACGCCATCGGCCAGTTCCTGGAGCAGGCGCGACAGAAACCGTGGTTCGACAATACGATCTTCATCTTTGTAGCCGATCACACCGCCGGCAGCGCGGGCAAGGAAGACTTGCCGATCAGCAACTACCAGATCCCGCTGTTCATCTATGCACCGAAGCTGATCGAACCACGGGAAAACGCGCAACTGGCCAGCCAGATCGATCTAGCGCCAACCCTGCTGGGGTTGCTGAACCTGGATTACCAATCGACGTTCTTCGGTCGCAACCTGCTGCAGGACAACCCGCTGCCACCGCGAGTCGTGGTCGGCAACTATCAACATCTGGGACTGTTCGATGGGAAGGATCTGGCGATTCTCAGCCCGCGCCAGGGCCTGCGCCGGCATGACGATGCGCTGACCGAAAGTCGCGAGTCCAGGGCCGGCAGCGACGACCCGCTGATCAGCCGCGCCATCACCTATTACCAAACGGCCAGTTATGGCTTCAAGCAACAGCTGCTTGGCTGGAAAGCGCCCAGGGAGGGCGCCGAGCAAGTCAGCGAACGTTAATCGAAGCGCCCCGGGCTGATGCCCCGGGGCGTTTCCCGCTCTGGATATGTCATGTCATCAAGCGTTGTACGCCCTGCCCCTCGCCCACTGAATTTCTGGTTGTGCCTGGGGATTCCCGCCGTGGCGGCCGTCATTCTGGTGTTGCTGGAGCTGACCGATCTGGACATGGATCTGGCCCGGCTTTTCTATGACCCGGCTGCCGGCGACTTCATCGGCCGCCACAGTTACTTCCTGGAAAACATCCTCCACGACCGCGCCAAACAAGTGGTGATCGCCTTTTCGGTGTTTGCCATCCTCGGGTTCATCGGTGCGTTTTTCATCGAGCGGCTCAAACCGTTCAAGCGTGAGCTGGGCTGCCTGGTGCTGTCGCTGGGTTTGGCCACCTCGTTTGTCACGCCGGTGAAAGCGGTGACGGCAGTGCAATGCCCCTGGAGCCTCGAACAGTTCGGCGGCCACGAAACCTACAGCAAACTGCTGGAGCATCGCCCGCCTACCGACAAGCCCGGTCGTTGCTGGCCGGGTGGTCATGCGGCTACAGGTTTTACCTTGTTTGCGCTGTTCTTCGTGCTGCGTGATCGTCGCCCGCGGCTGGCCCGTCAGGCGTTCATCTTTGCCTTTGCGCTGGGGTCGGTGTTCTCGATCAGCCGGATGATGCAGGGCGCGCACTTCTTTTCTCATAACGTTTGGACGGCGATCTTCTGCTGGCTGATCTGTCTGGGCTCGTATTACTGGATTCTGTATCGCCCGGCAGCCAAGACCCCGGCCATGACTCGGGTACAACCGGCCAACGCCTGACCCCTGAAACGCGGGCAATAAAAAACCCCGTCTGCTCTCGCAGACGGGGTTTTTCGTTACCGGGGTAAGGCTGGCTTACATCATGCCGCCCATGCCACCCATGCCGCCCATGTCTGGCATACCGCCGCCAGCTGCACCTTCTTTCTTCGGTGCGTCAGCAACGGCAGCTTCGGTGGTCAGGATCAGACCGCCGATGGAGGCTGCAGCTTGCAGAGCCGAACGGGTCACCTTGGTTGGGTCCAGGATGCCCATTTCGATCATGTCGCCGTACTCGCCGGAAGCAGCGTTGTAACCGAAGTTACCTTTGCCGTTCTTCACTTCGTTGACGACTACGCTTGGCTCGTCACCGGAGTTGGCAGCGATCTGACGCAGCGGCGCTTCAACAGCGCGACGCAGCACAGCGATACCGACGTTCTGGTCAGCGTTGTCGCCGGTCAGTTCGGTCAGGGCTTCCAGAGCGCGGATCAGCGCAACGCCACCGCCAGGTACCACGCCTTCTTCAACGGCTGCACGGGTTGCGTGCAGGGCGTCTTCAACGCGGGCTTTCTTCTCTTTCATTTCAACTTCGGAACCAGCGCCAACCTTGATCACTGCAACGCCGCCGGACAGCTTGGCCAGACGCTCTTGCAGTTTTTCACGGTCGTAGTCCGAGGAGGTCTCGGCAACCTGGGCACGGATCTGAGCGATGCGGGCTTCGATGTCGCCTTGAACGCCAGCACCGTCGACGATGATGGTGTTTTCCTTGGACAGGGTGACGCGCTTGGCGTTGCCCAGGTGTTCCAGGGTGGTGCTTTCCAGGCTCAGGCCGATCTCTTCGGAGATCACGGTACCGCCGGTCAGAACGGCGATGTCCTGCAGCATGGCCTTGCGACGGTCGCCAAAGCCTGGAGCCTTGACGGCTGCGACTTTAACGATGCCACGCATGTTGTTCACAACCAGAGTCGCCAAGGCTTCGCCTTCAACGTCTTCGGCCACGATCAGCAGTGGACGGCCGGCTTTGGCAACGGCTTCCAGCACTGGCAGCATTTCGCGGATGTTCGAGATCTTCTTGTCGACCAGCAGGATCAGCGGGCCGTCGAGCTCGGCGACCATGGTGTCCGGCTTGTTGACGAAGTACGGGGACAGGTAGCCACGGTCGAACTGCATGCCTTCTACAACCGACAGTTCGTTTTCCAGGCCCGAGCCTTCCTCAACGGTGATCACGCCTTCTTTACCGACTTTTTCCATGGCTTCGGCAATGATGTCGCCGATGGAGTTGTCGGAGTTGGCGGAGATGGTGCCGACCTGAGCGATGGCCTTGGTGTCAGCGCATGGCTTGGACAGGGCTTTCAGTTCTTTGACGATCGCGATGGTCGCTTTGTCGATACCGCGCTTCAGGTCCATCGGGTTCATGCCGGCAGCGACGGCTTTCAGGCCTTCGTTAACGATCGACTGAGCCAGAACGGTAGCGGTAGTAGTACCGTCACCGGCGTCATCGTTGGCACGGGAGGCAACGTCTTTGACCAGCTGCGCGCCCATGTTTTCGAAGCGATCTTCGAGTTCGATTTCCTTGGCGACGGAAACGCCGTCCTTGGTGATGGTCGGAGCGCCGAAGCTCTTCTCGAGGATCACGTTACGGCCTTTCGGGCCCAGGGTCGCTTTTACCGCGTCAGCCAGAACGTTGACGCCTTTGAGCATCTTGGAGCGAGCGGCATCGCCGAACTTAACTTCTTTAGCAGCCATGATCGATATTCCTTAAATACTTTGTAGTAGCGGGAAAATGAGCGGGGAATCAGCCTTCCAGTACAGCGAGAATCTCGTTCTCAGCCATTACCAGCAGGTCTTCGCCGTCGACTTTCACAGTGTTGCTGCCGGAGTAAGGACCGAACACAACCTTGTCGCCGACTTTAACGGCCAGCGCACGCACTTCACCGTTTTCCAGAGTCTTGCCTGGACCTGCAGCGACGATCACACCGTGGTTGGCCTTTTCAGCAGCCGAACCTGGCAGGACGATACCGCCAGCGGTTTTCTTTTCTTCTTCGCTGCGACGGATGACGACGCGGTCATGCAGAGGACGAAGCTTCATTGTCGATCTCTCCTAATTGTGGTTTTCATCGGCCGGTGTAGTCCCGGCGGGTTTAACGAATCCGGCCTGCGCCGGTTGCGGCTCGTCGAGCGAGCCGCGAAAGTCTGTCCGACTCATATGCCGGAACCTTGCGGTGACCGATACATAAGGGCGCATAAGCTTATTACAAGGGCTGGAGACAAAAAATTTTCATGCGGCTGCATGAATTCGTGCCATAAACGAACACGGCACCCGAAGGTGCCGTGTCGATGCAGAACTTACTTGCTGTCGCGGTGTTCGAACTCGCCTTCGATCACGTCGCCTTCACGGCCAAGAGGCTGGCGCGGCGCGGGACCGCCGCGAGGTTGCAGGTCATCGGCGAACGCTCGCTGGCGCATGGCCTGTTCTTCGGCGCGCTGGCGCATCTTGTTGGCGACCAGCCGACGGCTGAACGGCAACAGCAGCACCAGACCGACCACGTCGCTGATGAAGCCCGGCAGGATCAACAGACCACCGGCCAGGGCCAGCATCAGGCCTTCGAGCATGGTCTGCGCAGGCAGTTCGCCGCGGTTCAGGCTTTCACGGGCACGCAGTGCAGTGGCCAACCCGGCGATGCGCAGCACGAACACGCCGAACATCGAGCCGAGAATGATCAGCAGCAGGGCCGGGAAAAACCCGATAGCCCCTGCCACTTTGACGAATACGAACAGCTCCAACACCGGGAACAGCAGAAAGAGCAACAAAAAAGGGCGCATCAAAGTTTCCTCAACGCAAGAAATGCCTTGCAGTAAGCCTTAGATGACGTCGCCCTTTCGTGAATTCAAGCGTCGGCCAGCGCATTTTTTGGCCAGACCTCGGCGTGAGCCAGAGAAACCAAGGCCTCGCGCACTTGTATCGGCGTATGACAGGGGGTTTGAAACGGCAGCCAGTACAACGCCTGTCCGATGCGCAGGTGCATGCCTTCAGTGTCGATCCCGGCCAGTTGCGCCGGTACGGTTTTCGGCAGACCGGCGAGGTCCACGTAATGCGCGATGGCCTTGGCGTGGTCGCTGTTCATGTGCTCGACCATGCTGATCTCGGCCTTGCCGGCGAACGGGTTGGCCAGTGTCAGTTGGTCGACCCAATGGATCGCGCCGAAGCCGCCTATATAGCGGTGGCGTACCGGCTTGAGCACCCAGAAGTCGAAATCGTGGGCCTTGTGGTAATTCTGCGAGTCGGGAAAGTAGCGGTAGTAACGCTCGGCGGCGGCTTCGATGGCGGCAGCGTCTTCGAGTTTTTCCGCCTCGGCCAGATAGGTCAGGCGACCAACGGCTTGCACATCGTCGGCCTCGCGCTCACCCACCAGCAGCGAACATTTCGGATCTTTCTGCAGGTTGTGAGTGTGCTGGGCGATGCGGCTGATCAGGATCAGCGGCCGGCCCTGGTCGTCCAGGCAGTAGGGAACCACGGAGCCGAACGGAAAACCGGGCATCGATCTGGAGTGGGTCGACAGCACGCCACGGTATTCCTTGAGAAGCAATTCTCGGGCATTCTTGGCCACTTCAACGCTCAATTTATGACTCCTTAAATAGAATCCGTCGAAAAAACGGACAGGCGCATGGGTTTTGTCCCACTCGCCATCGGGCAGTTCTCATGTGCAACAGGCTGCTGGCCGGTGCAGATCGAGAGGCTACCTGTAAGGACCACTCTGACCTGCTCTCGGGGGCATGCGAATGCAACTCAACGACAAAGTAATCATTATCACTGGCGGTTGCCAAGGCTTGGGCCGCTCGATGGCCGAGTATTTCGCGGGCAAGGGCGCGAAGCTGGCGCTGGTCGACCTGAACCAGGAAAAACTCGACGACGCCGTCGCGGCCTGCAAGGCCAAGGGTGTCGAGGCCCGCAGCTATCTGTGCAACGTCGCCAACGAAGAGCAGGTGACGCACATGGTTGCCCAGGTCGCCGAAGACTTCGGCGCGATCCACGGCCTGATCAACAACGCCGGGATCCTGCGCGACGGTCTGCTGCTCAAGGTCAAGGACGGCGAGATGACCAAGATGAGCCTGGCCCAGTGGCAGGCGGTGATCGACGTCAACCTGACCGGCGTGTTCCTCTGCACCCGTGAAGTGGCGGCGAAAATGGTCGAGCTGAAGAACAGCGGCGCGATCATCAACATCTCGTCGATCTCCCGCGCGGGCAACGTCGGCCAGACCAACTACTCCGCCGCCAAGGCCGGCGTGGCGGCAGCGACCGTGACCTGGGCGAAGGAACTGGCGCGCTACGGCATTCGTGTAGCGGGCATTGCCCCGGGCTTCATCGAAACCGAGATGACCCTGGGCATGAAACCCGAAGCGCTGGAGAAAATGACCTCGGGCATTCCGCTCAAGCGCATGGGCAAACCGGAAGAGATCGCCCATTCGGCGGCGTACATCTTCGAGAACGACTACTACACCGGCCGGATTCTGGAGATGGACGGCGGGTTGCGCATCTGACCTCTGTCGCGCAATGAAAAACGCCCCGGTGCACAGGCACCGGGGCGTTTTTGTTTAAACCACAGCCATCAATCGTCGCTGATGGTGATGTTCGGCATTGCCGGCGACGCCGCTTCCTGCAGCACGATCCGCGCGCCGACGTGGCGGGCCAGCTCCTGATAGACCATGGCGATCTGGCTGTCCGGCTCGGCAATCACCGTCGGCTTGCCGCCATCGGCCTGTTCGCGGATCAGCATCGACAGCGGCAACGAGGCCAGCAGCTCGACGCCGAACTGGGTCGCCAGCTTCTCGCCACCACCCTCACCGAACAGATGCTCGGCATGCCCGCAGTTCGAGCAGATGTGCACGGCCATGTTTTCCACCACGCCCAGCACCGGAATGTTGACCTTGCGGAACATCTCCACGCCTTTACGCGCATCAAGCAGCGCCAGATCCTGCGGCGTGGTGACGATCACGGCGCCGGCCACCGGCACTTTCTGCGCCAGAGTCAGCTGGATGTCGCCGGTGCCTGGCGGCATGTCGATCACCAGATAATCCAGGTCGCCCCAGGCGGTTTGCGTGACCAGTTGCAGCAGCGCGCCGGACACCATCGGCCCGCGCCAGACCATCGGCGTGTTGTCGTCGGTCAGGAACGCCATCGACATCACTTCCACGCCATGGGCCTGCAGCGGCACGAACCATTTCTGATCCTTGACCTGCGGGCGGGTGCCCTCGGGAATGCCGAACATGATGCCCTGGCTCGGGCCGTAGATATCGGCGTCGAGAATCCCGACCTTCGCGCCCTCACGGGCCAGCGCCAGTGCCAGGTTGGCGGCGGTGGTGGATTTGCCCACCCCGCCCTTGCCCGACGCAACGGCGACCACGTTCTTGACATTGGCCAGCCCGGGAATCTGCGCCTGGGCCTTGTGCGCGGCGATCACGCTGTTGACCTCGACCTTCGCAGTCACCACGCCGTCGAGGTTTTCGATGGCCAGTTGCAGCAATTGCGCCCAGCCGCTCTTGAACAGACCGGCGGCATAGCCGATTTCCAGCTGCACGCTGACGCGATCGCCGGTGATTTCGATGTTGCGCACGCAACCGGCGCTGACCGGATCCTGGTTCAGGTAAGGGTCGGTGTATTGGCTGAGGACGGCTTCCACCGCTGCGCGAGTGACGGCACTCATGGGCAACTCCGATAACAAGACTGGGAAAAGATGGCGGGTATCCTACCCCTTCTGTCCTCCGGACGGCATGTCCGGCAACGATTTGCAGAGGTGAAATATCTTTCCCGGCGCTTTATAGTGGCCGACCTCCGTTTCATCAAGTAGCGAAGCCCCACATGTCCGAACCACGCAAGATTCTCGTCACCAGCGCCCTGCCCTACGCCAACGGTTCGATCCACCTTGGCCATATGCTGGAATACATCCAGACCGATATGTGGGTGCGCTTCCAGAAGCATCGCGGCAATCAGTGCATTTATGTCTGCGCCGACGACGCCCACGGTTCGGCGATCATGCTGCGCGCGGAAAAGGAAGGCATCACCCCGGAACAACTGATCGCCAATGTCCAGGCTGAACACAGCGCCGACTTTGCCGAGTTCCTGGTGGACTTCGACAACTTCCACTCCACTCACGCCGAAGAGAACCGTGAGCTGTCGAGCCAAATTTATCTGAAGCTGCGTGACGCCGGGCACATCGCCCAACGTTCGATCACCCAGTATTTCGACCCGGAAAAGAAAATGTTCCTGGCCGACCGCTTCATCAAGGGCACCTGCCCGAAGTGCGGCACTGAGGACCAGTACGGCGACAACTGCGAAAAGTGCGGCGCGACCTACGCGCCGACCGACCTGAAGGATCCGAAGTCGGCCATCTCCGGCGCCACTCCGGTGCTCAAGGATTCCCAGCACTTCTTCTTCAAGCTGCCGGACTTCCAGGAAATGCTCCAGGCCTGGACCCGCAGCGGCACCCTGCAGGACGCCGTGGCCAACAAGATCGCCGAATGGCTGGACGCCGGCCTGCAACAGTGGGACATCTCCCGCGATGCGCCGTACTTCGGCTTCGAGATCCCGGGCGAGCCGGGCAAGTATTTCTACGTGTGGCTGGACGCGCCGATCGGCTACATGGCCAGCTTCAAGAACCTCTGCAACCGCACGCCGGAGCTGGACTTCGACGCGTTCTGGGGCAAGGACTCCACCGCCGAGCTGTACCACTTCATCGGCAAGGACATCGTCAACTTCCACGCCCTGTTCTGGCCGGCGATGCTCGAAGGTGCGGGTTTGCGCAAACCGACCGGGATCAACGTACACGGCTACCTGACCGTCAACGGCCAGAAGATGTCCAAGTCCCGCGGCACCTTCATCAAGGCCCGTACCTACCTGGATCACCTGTCGCCGGAATACCTGCGCTATTACTACGCGGCCAAACTCGGCCGTGGCGTGGATGACCTCGACCTGAACCTCGAAGACTTCGTGCAGAAGGTCAACTCCGACCTGGTTGGCAAAGTGGTCAACATCGCCAGCCGTTGCGCCGGTTTCATCCAGAAGGGTAACGCCGGTCTGCTGGTGGACACCAACGCCGCACCGGAACTGACCGAAGCCTTCCTGGCCGCTGCGCCGAGCATCGCCGACGCCTATGAAGCCCGCGACTTCGCCCGTGCCATGCGCGAAATCATGGCCCTGGCCGACCGCGCCAACGCGTGGATCGCCGACAAGGCCCCGTGGTCGCTGAACAAGCAGGAAGGCAAGCAGGATGAAGTCCAGGCAGTCTGCGCCACGGCGATCAACCTGTTCCGTCAGCTGGTGATCTTCCTCAAACCGGTGCTGCCAGTGCTGGCCGCCGATGCCGAGGCGTTCCTCAACGTCGCGCCGCTGACCTGGAACGACCACACCACCCTGCTGGCCAACCACCAGTTGAACGAATTCAAACCGTTGATGACCCGCATCGACCCGGTAAAAGTGCAAGCCATGACCGACGCCTCGAAAGAAGACCTGACCGCCAGCCAGACCGACACCGGCGCCGCCGCACCTGCCGGCAATGGCGAACTGGCCAAGGATCCGCTGTCGCCGGAAATCGACTTCGACACCTTCGCCGCCGTCGACCTGCGCGTCGCGCTGATCGTCAAGGCTGAACACGTTGAAGGTGCGGACAAGCTGCTGCGTCTGACCCTCGACATCGGTGACGAGCAACGCAACGTGTTCTCCGGGATCAAGAGCGCTTACCCGGATCCGTCGAAGCTCGACGGCCGCCTGACCATGATGATCGCCAACCTCAAGCCACGGAAAATGAAGTTCGGCATCTCCGAAGGCATGGTGATGGCAGCCGGCCCTGGTGGTGAAGAAATCTACCTGCTGAGCCCGGACAGCGGCGCCAAGCCGGGTCAGCGCATCAAGTAAGATTCTGCCCTGACAGATCCCACAGGCGTGCTCCGTGCGCCTGTGGGATTTTTCATATCTGGCCCGCCCTCCACGGCTGCCGGATAATGCCTAACCTTAAGTGACACAGGCCCGTTCCTGCCGGCAGAACCATGACCGAACTCGTGCTTACGCTCTTCAGTGCTGCGCTGATCAACAACTTCGTGTTGCACTGGCCGCTGGGTGTCGATCCGCTGCTGGGCAGTGAGCGTCGACAAGTGCATGCGCTGGGGCTGGCGACGTTGTGTCTGATGCTGCTTGTCGGTGTGGCGGGTTACGTGCTCTGGCATTGGCTGCTGGTGCCGTTGCAACTGGAATTCCTGCGCCTGTTTGTGTTTATGCCGTTGAGCATCTTGCTGATCACGCCGTTGCTGAAGCTGTTGGCGTATTGGCTCCCCGCTCTGCCATTCGATGGTTTGTGGCCGCTGCTGCTGGGCAATGCCGGTGTGCTGGGACTGACGCTGATCAACGCGCAAGCGGACACGGGTCTGTTGCATGCCACAGCGCTGAGCCTTGGCGCCGGCTTGGGTTTCTGGCTGGTGTTGAGCCTGTTCAACGATTTGCGCGAACGCACAGCCGACAACGATATTCCCCTGCCCTTTCGTGGCCTGCCGATCCTGTTGATCGGCGCCGGACTGATGGCCGTGGCTTTTCTCGGATTCAGTGGACTGATCAAAACATGAGTCTGATTCAACGCATCGATGCCCTGCTGCCGCAGACCCAATGCGGCAAGTGCGGCCATCCCGGATGCAAACCCTACGCTGAAGGCATCGCCAACGGCGAGCCGATCAACAAGTGCCCGCCGGGTGGCGACGAAACCATCGCGGCGCTGGCCGAACTGTTGAAAATCCCGGTGCTGGAGCTGGACACCAGTCGCGGTTCGGCGCCGCCGCAAGTGGCCTACATCCGCGAGGCCGAATGCATCGGCTGCACCAAGTGCATCCAGGCCTGCCCGATCGACGCCATCGTCGGCGCGGCGAAGCTGATGCACACCGTCATCATCGACGAATGCACCGGTTGCGATCTGTGCGTGGCGCCCTGCCCGGTCGACTGCATCGAAATGCACCCGTTGCCGCTCGGCACGCTGCCGGTGGTGGGTGGTCTGGCCACCAGCCTTGAAGAACAACAGGCTCGTGCGGCCAAACGGGATCACGCCCGCCAGCGTTTCGAACGACGCAATGCTCGCCTGCAACGTGAAGAACAGCAGAAGCAGGCCGAACGCGAAGCCCGGGCGCAGCGCGCGGCCCAGGTCGAAGTCGCCGCCACCACGCTCGATCCGGTGCAGGCAGCGCTGGAACGGGTGCGCGCACAAAAAGCCGCGACCGCCGATGCTGCGCTGAAAAAAGCCAAGATCGACGTGGCCATGAGTCGGGCGCAATTGAACAAGTCGCTCAAGGCCTTCGGTCATCCGCCGACCTTCGATCAGCAATCGCAACTGATCGTCCTGCAACAACAGTTCGAAGCGGCCGAACAGGCACTTGCGAAGCTGGAAAGCAGCGCGGCACCTGCGCCGGTCGTGGCCGCCCCGGCAAAGGACGCCGATCTGAAACGGGCGAAAATCCAGTTGGCGATGCGCCGTGCCGAACTGAAAAAAGCGCAAACCGCAGAGGCCCCGCCAGCCGAGATCGCCTTACTGGAGCAAGCGCTGCGTGACGCTGAACAGGCCCTGCACAGCGCCGAAGCCGCCAGTGATCAACCGGCGCCCGAGCTTGTGCGTGTCGAGAAACGTCCGATCGACGATCAGCTGCGTCAGCTGAAAACCGAACTGGCCTACGCTCGCGCCGACCTGAACAAACTGCAACGGCGCGACGGCACGCCCGCCGACATCCTCGAAAAGGCCCGCGCCCGCCTGCAAGAAGCAGAGCGGCAGGTACAAGCCCATGTCATCCATTGAAACCAGAGACGAGCGCCTGCAACAGGCAATGAAGCTGGTTTTGCTGGCGACATTGCCGGGATGGCTGGCGTTGTTCTGGTTTTACGGCTGGGGCGTGTTGATCAACCTGATCCTGTCCGTCGTCACGGCCTTGGGTGTTGAAGCTGCCGTGACTTATCTGCGCCGGCAACCGCTGCAGTCCACCTTGAGCGATGGCAGCGCGGTGGTCAGCGCCACGCTGCTGGCGATCGCGCTGCCGCCCTATTGCCCGTGGTGGCTGACGGTCACGGCGATCGCCTCGGGCCTGCTGCTGGGCAAACATCTGTACGGTGGCGTGGGCCGAAACCCTTTCAATCCGGCCATGCTCGGCTTTGCCTTGGCCATGGTGATGTTCCCTCAGCCGATGACCCACTGGCCGGCCCACGGCATGGAGCTGACGGCGGCTTTTGGCCAGGTGTTCAATCTGGGCGCGCAACCGGACGCCTGGGTTCAGGCCACCGCGCTGGACAGTCTGCGCATCAATAAAAGCCTGACCATGGATGAACTGTTTGCCGGCGATCCGGCGTTCGGTCGCGTTGGCGGGCACGGCGTCGAATGGGTGAACCTGGCGTTCCTCGGCGGTGGGTTGTTGCTGTTGCAGCGTCGGGTGTTTGGCTGGCACGCGCCGGTCGGCATGCTCGCCAGCCTGTTCGTGATCAGCCTGTTGTGCTGGAACGGTTCGGGATCGGACTCCCACGGCTCGCCACTGTTTCACCTGCTGAGCGGCGCGACGATGCTGGGGGCGTTCTTCATCGTCACTGAACCGGTGTCGGGCGCCAAAAGTCCGCTCGCCCGCCTGCTGTTCGGCGTCGGCGTGGGGTTGCTGACTTATGTGATTCGCACCTGGGGTGGTTACCCCGACGGCGTGGCGTTTGCCGTGCTGCTGATGAACCTGTGCGTGCCGGCGCTTGAGCGTTTCGCCATGGCCCGTCAGGCGCAGGTGGCGCCATGAATCGCACGAGCAGCCTGATCACACTGGCTTTGATTACTGCGTTGGGCATCGGCGTGACGTGGTTGGTGCAACGCAGCAACGCACCGCAGATCGCCGCCGAACAGCGTCTGCTTGAAAGTCGCAAGCTGTTGGACGTGCTTCCGGCCGACAGTTACGACAATCAGCCGCTTGAACAACCTCTGGCGCTGACCGACATCAACCTGAGCCACAGTCAGTTGCTGGGCACTTATCGGGCGAGCAAAAGCGGCCAACCCGTGGCGGTGCTGTTACGCAGCCAGGCCCAAGGTTATGCCGGCAATATCCAGTTGCTGATTGCCATCGACGCCAACGGTCGATTGCTCGGTGTCAAAACCCTCGAGCAAAACGAAACGCCTTCGCTGGGTGGACATATCGGCGACTGGCCAAATAGCTGGCTTCAGACCTTTAGCGGAAAATCGAGCAACCAACCGACGGACGCCGGGTGGGCCTTGAAGAAGGATCAGGGGCAATTCGACCAGATCGCGGGCGCAACCATTACGTCTCGTGCGGCGATCAACGCACTCCACGATGCCCTGCGTTATTTCGATGAACACCGGACCACCCTGCTCGGGAGCGCGCAATGAATACGTCAGCGACTCTGTCCAATTCAATGATGCTGGTGCTGTTGATCGGTGCCACCGACTCCGTGGCGGGTGCGCTGGCGACGCTGTTGATGTTTACGGTTGTCGTGGGCGTTTACAGTTTGTGCATGGCACCGCTGCGCTCGCGCCTGAGCAGCGAGAGCCTGTTGCCGGTCAGCCTGGTGCTGGCCGCAACCCTTGCGGGCTGCGCCGATATTGTTCTGCAACGCGGTGCGCTGCAGTGGCATCAACTGATCAGTCTTTATGCCGGGTTGATTGGCTTGCAGTGCGTCGTGCTGGAGCACGATGGATTTTTTCGCCAGCCTGTACGTGAACGTCTGAAACAGTGCGGGCTGTTTGTCGCGCTGATGATTGCGCTTGCGATGTTGCGTGAGCTGATCGGTCAGGGCAGCATCGGCCATCATTTGTCGGAACACTGGCAAGGTTTGATTCTGTTCGGCGACAGTCTTCATTTCGCGACGCTGGCTCCCGGCGCCTTCATATTGCTTGGACTGTTACTGGCCGCCCGTCAGGCCTGGACTCGCCCTGCCGACCTACCCGAGGAAACGCATCACCCATGAATGCCGCAAAACGTCTGGAGATCTTCCGCCGGTTTCACGAGGACAACCCCGAACCCAAGACCGAGCTGGCCTATTCTTCGCCTTTCGAACTGTTGATCGCAGTGATTCTGTCCGCGCAATCGACGGATGTCGGGGTGAACAAGGCAACGGCCAAGCTGTTCCCGGTGGCGAACACGCCGGCGGCCATTCACGCGCTAGGCGTTGAAGGTCTGTCCGAATACATCAAGACCATCGGCCTCTATAACAGCAAGGCCAAAAACGTGATCGAGACCTGTCGTCTCCTGGTCGAGCTGCACAATGGCGAAGTCCCGCAGACTCGCGAAGAACTGGAGGCCTTGCCGGGCGTTGGCCGCAAAACTGCCAATGTCGTGCTCAACACTGCGTTCCGACAGTTGACCATGGCCGTTGACACCCACATTTTCCGGGTCAGCAACCGCACCGGCATTGCACCGGGAAAAAATGTGGTCGAGGTGGAAAAGAAGCTGATGAAGTTCGTGCCAAAGGAATACCTGCTCGACTCGCACCACTGGCTCATTCTTCACGGACGCTATGTGTGTCTGGCACGCAAGCCCCGCTGTGGCAGCTGTCGGATCGAAGATTTGTGCGAGTACAAGCACAAGACTTCCGACGATTGAGCGGCTATTGGAGTTATTGATTTATCGATTGAAAAAATCTTTTTTACCATCTGCTGGAATATCGATATAAGGGGCGCCAAAGGCAGTCTTAGCCTGGAGTTGACCTTATGACTGACAGCAAAGAACAACTGGATGTAGACGACGATTTCATCGCTGCCGAAGCCGAAGACGCCGAACCGGTGGTTGAAGTTGCCAAGACCAATCTCAGCAAGCGCCGAACCATCGACAACCTGCTTGAGGAGCGCCGACTGCAGAAGCAATTGGCCGATTACGACTTTGATCTCTGATATTTGAAAGCCTCCCGAAACGGAGGCTTTTCTCTTTCTGGCATACGCTGATTCCGATCCGCCCATGATCCGTCAGCCACAGAAACTCTCAGACCAGGCCGTTCCGCTGCGCCAACTCAATCAGATCCACCAGCGACCGCGCATTGAGCTTTAAAAGCAATCGGGTCTTGTAGGTACTCACGGTCTTGTTACTGAGGAACATCCCGTCGGCGATTTCCTTGTTGGTCTTGCCGCGCGCCAGTTGCTGCAACACCATCATTTCACGCCCGGACAGGCGATCCACCATATCGGCCTCGCTGGCGTTTCCCAGGCTGGTCCTCACCGTATGCAACGCCTGATTCGGAAAATAGCTGTATCCGGACAGTACCGCCTTGATTGCACTCAGCAACTCCGTCAGATCCTGTTGCTTGCAAACATAACCCGCCGCCCCCGATTGCATGCAGCGCATGGAAAAGTGCCCAGGCGACTGGGATGTCAGCACGAGCACCTTCAACGGCATCGCACTTGTCGTAAGACGCGCAATGACTTCCAGTCCATCCAGTTTCGGTATGCCGATATCCAGTATTACGATATCCGGCATCTGATCACGGGCAAGTTGTAATGCATCCACTCCATTGTCGGTTTCTGCAATGACTTCGTAGCCATGACGTTCCATCAGCATACGCACCGCAAGACGAATGACGGGGTGATCATCCACGATCAGCACTTTATTCATGGGCAAGTCCAGTTTCGCTGTTCGAATTTTTAGAACCGGCACAATAACGCAGTCATTTCACTCATGGCATGGAGAAGTTCATTCATACCGGCATCAAGAGACAACTCCTACAGCCAATAAAGATTTTTCCTACAGAAAAGGACCACGAGAAAAATGACAGTCTTGAAGAACATAAAACCCGCCACCCAACCGTTCGAAACTCGACAATATCTTGACAAAGCCCCCCAACAAAAAAACCAACCAAAAGAAATAAAAACCAGAAACAACATACCTATATTAATTCAACGACATTTCCGATAAACACCAACTAACCAGCGTCAGACCATCAATCTGACAGCCCGCTATACAAATCATTAGAAACCCCATAACGAGACCAACAACTTCATGAGCAGAGCACATGTTAAAAACCGACAGAAAGATCAACAACCCCATAAACATTATCGCCGTATTTGCATTGATAACCGAGACTTCCGCAGCGGTTTCCTTGCCCTTTCTGGATAACGAAGACCGGAAGATCTACATCTGGCTTCTAATCAGTTTTCCTTTTTTCCTGTCGTTCCTTTTCTTCATAACCCTTAATTTCAACTATCGGTCCCTTTATGCACCTTCGGATTTTGAAAACGACGACAGCTTTTTAAAGGCTTTTGAGGAAACTGCATCCCACTTGCATGAAACAGCGACTCAGCCCGATATAGAATTGCACACAGTAAAACTGCAAAAATCTTTCACTACGCTATATATCGTTGATATCAGGGGACGAAGTGTCGAATTTGACACAGACGCGCTATTGAAAAAAATCCCACCCTCTTCCAAGCACTCGCTCAGAATATTCCTGTTCCTGACCCGCTCGATATCGGACGTTTCATTAACAGAAAACGTCTTAAAATCGTTTAAACAAGCAAAGAAGGCTGCCGGAACTACCTACTGCATTGCTTACGACGTGGATTCAATGAGTATGATCCAGGTGGAAAAGGTTTGAACGCGCTGCAGAAGACGGGCACAGCAACCGCAACGAAAATACAGATCCGGATCAGTTTGAAGAACGGAGCGCCCAGAAACACAAAGGCCTTGTCTTACGACAAGGCCTTTGTTTCACATCCGAACCAAACGATTCAGAACAACTTGCGGCCCTTGTTGGCAGCGATGCGCATGCGCAGTGCGTTGAGCTTGATGAAGCCCGCCGCATCGGCCTGGTTGTAGGCGCCGCCGTCTTCTTCGAAGGTCGCGATGTTGGCGTCGAACAGCGAATCGTCGGACTTGCGGCCGGTCACGATCACGTTGCCCTTGTACAGTTTCAGGCGCACGACGCCATTCACGTTGACCTGGGAAGCGTCGATCATCTGTTGCAGCATCAGACGCTCAGGGCTCCACCAGTAGCCGGTGTAGATCAGGCTGGCGTATTTCGGCATCAGCTCGTCTTTGAGGTGAGCGACTTCGCGGTCCAGGGTAATCGACTCGATTGCGCGGTGAGCGCGCAGCATGATGGTGCCGCCCGGAGTTTCGTAGCAGCCACGGGACTTCATGCCAACGTAACGGTTCTCGACGATGTCGAGACGACCGATGCCGTGCTCGCCACCGATCTTGTTCAGGGTCGCCAGTACGGTGGCCGGGGTCATTTCGACGCCGTCCAGCGCGACGATGTCGCCGTTGCGGTAGGTCAGTTCCAAATATTGCGGAGTGTCAGGAGCCTTCTCCGGGGAGACGGTCCAGCGCCACATATCTTCTTCGTGCTCGGTCCAGGTGTCTTCCAGCACGCCGCCTTCATAGGAGATGTGCAGCAGGTTGGCGTCCATCGAGTACGGAGATTTCTTCTTGCCGTGACGCTCGATCGGGATCGCGTGCTTCTCGGCGTAGTCCATCAGCTTCTCGCGGGACAGCAGGTCCCACTCGCGCCATGGAGCAATTACTTTCACGCCTGGCTTGAGTGCGTAGGCACCCAGTTCGAAACGCACCTGGTCGTTGCCTTTGCCGGTGGCGCCGTGGGAAATGGCGTCGGCGCCGGTTTCGTTGGCGATTTCGATCAGACGCTTGGCGATCAGCGGACGCGCGATGGAAGTACCCAGCAGGTACTCGCCTTCGTAAACGGTGTTGGCGCGGAACATCGGGAACACGAAGTCACGCACGAATTCTTCGCGCAGGTCGTCGATGTAGATTTCTTTGACGCCCATGGCCTGCGCCTTGGCGCGAGCCGGCTCGACCTCTTCGCCCTGACCCAGGTCAGCGGTGAAGGTCACGACTTCACAGTTATAAGTATCCTGCAGCCACTTGAGGATCACCGAAGTGTCCAGGCCGCCGGAATACGCCAGAACGACCTTGTTTACGTCCGCCATGCCATCACTCCACGGGGTTCTACGGAAAGCCGAGGAGTCTACCGCCCAAACGCGATAATTTACAGAGGCGCGACAGCTTAAGACGACAAAGCGACAGAATCTGTCGAGAGGGCGACGATGACCGGCAGGTCAGGAAGTCGCCGCCGTGTTGGCCGGAGTGCTGGCCTGAGGCGCCGGTGCGGTAGTCGGTGCCACCCGCGCCAGGTGCACGTTGACCCGGCGGTTCTTGGCCCGGTTGGCGGCATTGGTGTTCGGGACCAACGGGTAGCGTTCGCCATGGAAACGCACGGTGATCTGCGATTCCTGGATGCCGTTGGCCTTGAAGAAGTCGACCACGGCCAGCGCGCGGCGGCGCGACAGCTCGCGATTGGTCAGGCGATTGCCGCTGTTGTCGGAGTGGCCGTCGAGCTCAATGTGATTGACCGTCGGATCGGCCTTCATGTACTCGAGCATCACTTGCAGCTTGGCCTTGGCGGCGGCGTCCAGTTCGATGCCTTCGCCGGGGAAGCCGATCTGCGATTGTTTGACCTGATCGAAATTCTGCGGGAGCAGTTTCGCCACGCAGGTCTGATAGTCATTGAACGCCTTGCTGAACTTGACCGGCAACAGGCGCACTTCAGACACCCGACCATCGCCCGAGGCCCGGCGCACCACGGGGCTGCGACCATCCATCAAACCGCTGATCAGTTGCCCGGCCTGGGATTGAGAACTGTTGAACAGCACGTTGCCGCTGCCCAGTCGAACCGTGCCCAGATTGATGTCGCCACGCCCCGGCTGCCACGGCGCTGCCGCGGCCAGCAAGGTTGCCGAACCGCCGCCGAGCATGGCGTTGTAGGCGTTCAGGCGAAAGGTCGCCTGCTCACCGGCCTTGCGCACGAACTGCCCCGAGCCGAAGTCGGTGATCGGCTGCGTCAGACGGCACTCGAACTTGTCGCCCTCGACCGTCCACTCAATGTTCTCCAGACGGGTCTGGTAGGTCAGTGCCATCGCGGGAAGGCTGGCAAACACACTGAGCAAGGCTAAATATCGCTGGCGCACGGGAGGCTCCATTGGCTTCTACAACAAAAAAGACCGAGACATACATCTTTACGGCATACCTATGGGATATCGGACGCTCGTCGCAAAACTTGATAGCGAGTGCCTGCAAGAGTCTTTTCCGGTAGCATTCGCCTCAGTTTGACCCGCCTGGAATCCCCTCATGTCCGACCGCCTGACCCTGCTGCGTCCCGACGACTGGCACATTCATCTTCGCGATGGTGCCGTGTTGACCAACACCGTTGCGGATGTCGCGCGCACCTTTGGTCGCGCGATCATCATGCCCAACCTGGTACCTCCGGTGCGCAACGCCGCTGAAGCCGGCGGCTATCGCCAGCGGATTCTCGCTGCCCGCCCGGCTGGCAGTCGTTTCGAGCCGCTGATGGTGCTGTACCTCACCGACCGCACCCAGCCCGAAGAAATCCGTGAGGCCAAGGCCAGCGGTTTCGTGCACGCCGCCAAGCTGTACCCGGCCGGCGCCACCACCAACTCCGATTCCGGGGTCACCAGCATCGACAAGATTTTCCCGGCGCTGGAAGCCATGGCCGAAGTCGGCATGCCGCTGTTGATCCACGGTGAAGTCACCCGTGGCGACGTCGACGTGTTCGACCGCGAAAAAATCTTCATCGACGAGCACATGCGCCGCGTGGTCGAGCGTTTCCCGACGCTGAAAGTGGTGTTCGAACACATCACCACCGGCGATGCCGTGCAGTTCGTCAACGAGGCGTCCGCAAACGTCGGCGCAACGATCACCGCGCATCACCTGCTCTACAACCGCAACCACATGCTGGTGGGCGGGATCCGGCCGCACTTCTATTGCCTGCCGATCCTCAAGCGCAACACACACCAGGAAGCCCTGCTCGACGCCGCCACCAGCGGCAGCGCGAAGTTCTTCCTCGGCACCGACTCGGCGCCGCACGCCCAGCACGCCAAGGAAGCCGCCTGCGGCTGCGCCGGCTGCTACACCGCGTACGCCGCCATCGAGCTGTATGCCGAAGCCTTCGAACAGCGCAATGCCCTGGACAAGCTCGAAGCGTTCGCCAGTCTCAACGGCCCACGTTTTTACGGCCTGCCGGCAAACACCGATCGCATCACCCTGGTTCGTGACGAATGGACCGCCCCGACCAGCCTGCCTTTCGGCGAGCTGACCGTTATCCCGCTGCGCGCCGGTGAAAAACTGCGCTGGCGCCTGCTGGAGGAACACGCGTGAGTGAAGACCATTTCGACGACGAACTGGACGGTCAAGGTGGTGGTGGTTCCCGCCATCCAATGGCAGCACGCTTTCGCGGCTACCTGCCGGTTGTCGTCGACGTAGAAACCGGTGGCTTCAACTCGGCCACCGACGCTCTGCTGGAGATTGCCGCGACCACCATCGCCATGGATGAAAAGGGTTTTGTCTATCCGGATCACACCTACTTCTTCCGCGTCGAGCCGTTCGAAGGCGCCAACGTTGAAGCGGCGGCACTGGAGTTCACCGGGATCAAGCTCGATCACCCGTTGCGCATGGCCGTCAGCGAAGAGACGGCGCTGACCGACATCTTCCGTGGCGTGCGCAAGGCCTTGAAGGCCAACGGCTGCAAGCGGGCGATTCTGGTCGGCCACAACAGCAGCTTCGATCTGGGCTTCCTCAACGCGGCCGTCGCGCGGCTGGACATGAAGCGCAATCCGTTCCACCCGTTCTCCAGCTTCGACACCGCGACCCTCGCCGGTCTGGCTTACGGTCAAACCGTGTTGGCCAAGGCCTGTCAGGCAGCCGACATCGACTTCGATGGTCGTGAAGCGCATTCGGCGCGTTACGATACCGAGAAGACGGCCGAGCTGTTCTGCGGCATCGTCAACCGCTGGAAACAGATGGGCGGCTGGGAAGATTTCGACGACTGAGGGTCGCCGGGTTAAATCCCGCGCATGAAAAAACCGGCTCAAGAGCCGGTTTTTTTGTACCTCGACGATGCGCCTTACAGGGCAGCCGCGTTCTCGGTCAGGTAAGCCGCAACGCCTTCTGGCGAAGCGTTCATGCCTTTGTCGCCTTTTTTCCAGTTGGCAGGGCAGACTTCGCCGTGCTCTTCGTGGAATTGCAGAGCGTCGACCAGACGGATCAGCTCTTCCATGTTACGGCCCAGCGGCAGGTCGTTGACGATCTGCGAGCGGACAACGCCTTTGTCGTCGATCAGGAACGCGCCACGGAAAGCCACGCCGCCTTCGGACTCAACGTCGTAGGCCTTGGCGATGTCGTGCTTCATGTCGGCAGCCATGGTGTATTTCACCTGGCCGATGCCGCCATTGTTGACCGGGGTGTTGCGCCAGGCATTGTGGGTGAAGTGCGAGTCGATCGATACGGCGATCACTTCTACGTTGCGTGCCTTGAAGTCGGCCATGCGGTTGTCCAGGGCGATCAGCTCGGACGGGCAGACGAAGGTGAAGTCCAGCGGGTAGAAGAACACCAGGCCGTATTTGCCTTTGATGGCCGAGGACAGAGTGAAGCTGTCAACGATCTCGCCATTGCCGAGTACGGCCGGGACGGTGAAGTCAGGGGCTTGTTTGCCTACGAGTACGCTCATTGATATCTCCTGGTGTAGAAACTTGAAGTTCAGGGTCCGGGCCAGCCTGCCACCCTCAGGCGACAGCCCTGTGACACGAACCCCCTTCGCAAGGGCCGACCATCATACACTGCGTTTTTCGACTGGCCTTAACGGTTTTTCGCGAAATCCCGGCTGGCATTCAGCCATGCACCACCGTTCGTCAGTCACAGCCGTTGGCGATGAAAACCCTTCGGAAAGCACTTTGACAATCATTCTCGTTAACATTAAGATCCATCGCAATTGAGTCACAACCAGCGACGGTTCTCACTTATGTATGTTTGCCTCTGCACTGGCGTCACCGACGGACAAATCCGCGAAGCGATCTATGAAGGTTGCTGCAGCTATAAAGAAGTCCGTCAGGCCACCGGCGTCGCCAGCCAATGCGGCAAATGCGCGTGCCTGGCGAAGGAAGTGGTTCGCGAAACCCTGACCACGCTGCAAACCGCCCAGGCCGCGATCCCCTACCCGGCAGAATTTACAGCCGCGTAATTATCCCGATTTCGAAGAACCGGACTTAAGTCCGGTTTTTTTATGCCTGAAAATCAACTGCTTAGCGTCTAGACGCGGAACACAAACATTCTTATTCCGATTAATTTTCATTTATTATTCAATAACTTAGGTTTGACACTTATAAATACCAAGCTCAAACTCTGCCTTATATACCGCTACTTAGGGCAGGACTCCCATCATGAAAGGCGACGTAACAGTCATCCAGCATCTCAACAAGATCCTTGCCAATGAGCTGGTCGCGATCAATCAGTACTTCCTGCATGCGCGCATGTATGAAGATTGGGGCCTGAACAAGCTCGGCAAGCACGAGTACCACGAATCCATCGACGAGATGAAGCACGCGGACAAGCTGATCAAGCGCATCCTGTTCCTCGAAGGCCTGCCGAACGTGCAGGACCTGGGCAAGCTGCACATCGGCGAGCACACCCAGGAAATGCTGGAATGCGACCTGCGCATCGAGAAGACCGGCCATGCTGACCTGAAGGCCGCCATCGCCCACTGCGAGTCCGTCGGTGACTTTGGCAGCCGCGAACTGCTCGAAGACATTCTTGAATCCGAGGAAGAACATATCGACTGGCTGGAAACCCAACTGGGCCTGATCGATAAAGTCGGTCTTGAGAACTATCTGCAATCGCAGATGGGCGAAGACGAGTAATCAGCCAGCGCTAAACTCGAGACATTAAAAAGCCCCGCCCTCTTTCGAGAGGCGGGGCTTTTTATTGCCCGGACTTCAGCTCGCCGAAATCCGGGCAGAAGCCAATCAGGCTTCGGACTTGGCCGCAGCAGCCTTGGCGGATGCTTCCTTGACCAGGGTCTGCAGCTCACCGTTGGCGAACATTTCAGCCATGATGTCGCTGCCGCCGACCAGTTCACCGGCTACCCACAGCTGCGGGAAAGTCGGCCAGTTGGCGTACTTCGGCAGGTTGGCACGGATTTCCGGGTTCTGCAGGATGTCGACGTAGGCGAACTTCTCGCCACAGCCCATCACAGCCTGCGCAGCTTTCGCGGAGAAGCCACACTGCGGGGCATTCGGCGAGCCTTTCATGTAAAGCAGAATGGTGTTGTTGGCAATCTGCTCTTTAATCGTTTCGATGATATCCATGGAGCACCTCGGCTGAACTTTCCGACTCATGGGTCGGCACGGTGGCGCATTGTAACGGAATCCCGAGCGCGCTGCTCGGTCTCCCCGACAGACTTGCTCAAGCCGCCGCCACCGTCACCGGCACGCCATTGAGCGCCGCATTGCCTGACAGCTCGTCGAGCTGGCATTCATCGGTCAGGTCATTGGCGCTGGAGCCGGGTTGGCCGCTGGCAATCGCCAACTGCACACCAGGACGGGCGTGGCCCCATCCGTGCGGCAGGCTGACCACGCCTTTCATCATGTCCGCGCTGCCCAGCACCTCGACCTCGATCTGCCCGACCCGCGAACTGACCCGCACAAGCTGACCATCACTGAGCCCGTGACTGGCGAGATCGTCCGGGTTCATCAGCAGCTGATGACGCGGTTTGCCCTTCACCAGTCGATGGTAATTGTGCATCCACGAATTGTTGCTGCGCACATGACGGCGGCCGATCATCAACAGCTCATCGGCGGCCGGCGCCTGCAACGCGGCGAAGCGCGCCAGGTCGGCGAGGATTTCCGGCGGCGCCGCCTGAACTCGTTGATTGGCGGTCTTCAATCGCGGTGTCAGGTTGGGCTTCAGTGCTCCCAGATCAACGCCATGTGGATGATCGAAAAGCGTCGCCAGCGACAATTTGTGTTCGGACGCATCGCCATAGGCGCCCATGCGCAAACCCATATCGATCATCTTCGCCGGCGGCATCGTCGGTTTCAGCTCCTTGCCGGTCTTCGCGGCAAAGGCCCTGGCCAGGCCGACGAAGATCTCCCAGTCGTGCAGTGCCCCCTCGGGTTTGGCGAGGATCGCCCGATTGAAACGGCTGACGTTGCGCACCGCGAACAGGTTGAAGGTGGTGTCGTAGTGATCGTTCTCCAGCGCCGAGGTCGACGGCAGGATCAGGTCGGCATAGCGCGTGGTTTCGTTGATGTACAGGTCGACGCTGACCATAAACTCCAGCCCGTCCAGTGCCTGCTCCAGTTGCCGGCCGTTGGGCGTGGACAACACCGGATTGCCAGCGACGGTAATCAGCGCGCGAATCTGGCCCTCGCCTTCGGTGAGCATTTCTTCGGCCAGCGCCGAGACCGGCAACTCGCCGCCGTATTCAGGACGCCCGGATACGCGGCTCTGCCATTTGTTGAAATGCCCGCCCGAAGTCGACGCCACCAGATCCACCGCAGGCTCGGTGCACAAGGCACCGCCGACGCGGTCCAGGTTGCCGGTGACCAGATTGATCAACTGCACAACCCAATGACACAGCGTGCCGAAGGCCTGAGTGGAAACACCCATTCGGCCGTAGCAAACGGCACTTGGTGCAGCGGCGAAGTCCCGGGCCAGTTGGCGGATCTGCTCGGCGGGAACGGCGCACAACGGGCTCATGGCTTCGGCGGTGAAACCCGCTACCGCCGCGCGAACTTCGTCCAGTCCGTCCACCGGCAAATGACTGTCAGATGTCAGCCCTTCGCTTAACAGCGTGTTGAGCACACCAAACAGCAACGCCGCATCGCCGCCGGGGCGCACGAACAGATGCTGATCGGCCATCGCCGCCGTCTCGCTGCGCCGAGGATCGACCACCACCACTTTGCCGCCCCGGGCCTGAATCGCCTTCAGACGCTTCTCGACATCCGGCACGGTCATGATGCTGCCATTGGACGCCAGCGGATTGCCGCCCAGAATCAGCATGAAATCGGTGTGATCGATATCCGGGATCGGCAGCAGCAAGCCGTGGCCGTACATCAAGTAGCTGGTCAGGTGATGGGGCAGTTGATCGACCGACGTCGCCGAATAGCGGTTACGGGTTTTCAACAGGCCGAGAAAGTAATTGCTGTGCGTCATCAGCCCGTAGTTATGCACGCTGGGATTGCCCTGATACACGGCAACCGCGTTCTGCCCATGACGCTCCTGAATCGCCGAGAGTTTTTCGGCGACCAGCTCGAACGCTTCGTCCCACTCGATGGGCAGCCATTCGTTGCCGACCCGGCGCATGGGCTGGCGCAGGCGATCCGGATCGTTCTGGATGTCTTGCAGCGCCACGGCCTTGGGGCAGATGTGCCCACGACTGAACGTGTCCTGAGCATCGCCCTTGATCGAGGTGATTTGCACCTGACCGTCGGTTTCGGTGGTTTCGATGGTCAAGCCGCAGATGGCTTCACACAGGTGGCAGGCACGGTGATGGAGAGTCTTGGTCATGGCCAGTCTCTGTCTTGTTCTGGGCAGGCAATCACGCCTGCGGGAACAAAACTATGGCCCGCAGCCCGATGCAGCGCCAGCGACGTTCGTCTTGTGAATCGGCGGCCATCAGGCCGGCCGATAGACCCGCGTCAGTTCGCCGGAAGCTGTGGCGGCGCGGCCAGCTGGATTTCCTGGATGGTCTCGATCTGCTCGTGGGCGACGTGGACGCCGGTGAGTTCGCCGATCAGTCGCCAATGCTCGTCGAGCCCGGCGCTGATGGTCGCCATACGGTCGATCATCTGTCGACTGGCGGCCTTGACCACGTCGTCTTCGCTGCGCATCAGTTCGAAGGACATCGAGGTCATCGAGGCGGTGAGGTGGGTCAATGAGCGTGCCGTGTGGCCCAGCAGTTCCATTAACAGTTTTTCTTTCGATTCCATGCGGAGGCTTCCTGCGTCGCTCGTGATTTATTTATAACCCAGCACTTTGCTTTAGCAAATGTTTCAACCTGCGCATCCGACCAAGCGAACCGGTGGCTCACCGGTCGCAAACCGACCAGAGCGCTGCCATCCCCGCCGCGCCGGATTGCCAACCCCGGTGGGGCCAGTGTACAAAGACCTCGCTGCCCTCTCGAAAACTGACCGGAAATCACAGTGTCCGCACTGCTGACACCCCGGCGCATTTCTGCAAAAACCGTAGCCTATTGGAAAAACGCGACATTTAGTGTCAATATCGCGCCTTCCCCTATTTCGTCGCCCCCGTGCGGCTTACGCCGCAGGTCTCGCCCGTTGTTCCGATAAACAAGGCTTTGAGCATCTGCGGTTTGTAGCAAAAAGGTAGTCAATGATGAGCGCAAGGCACTTTCTCTCCCTGATGGATTGCACGCCCGAAGAGCTGGTCAGCGTGATCCGTCGAGGCGTTGAGCTCAAGGACCTGCGTAACCGCGGCGTACTGTTCGAGCCTCTGAAAAACCGCGTCCTGGGGATGATCTTCGAGAAATCCTCGACCCGCACACGCATCTCCTTCGAAGCCGGCATGATCCAGCTCGGCGGCCAGGCGATCTTCCTGTCGCCGCGCGACACCCAGCTGGGCCGCGGCGAGCCGATCGGCGACTGCGCCATCGTCATGTCGAGCATGCTCGATGCGGTGATGATCCGTACCTTTGCCCACAGCACCCTGACCGAATTCGCCGCCAACTCACGCGTGCCGGTGATCAACGGCCTGTCCGATGACCTGCACCCGTGCCAGTTGCTGGCCGACATGCAGACCTTCCTCGAACACCGCGGCTCGATCCAGGGCAAGACCGTGGCCTGGATCGGCGACGGCAACAACATGTGCAACAGCTATATAGAAGCGGCGATCCAGTTCGACTTCCAGTTGCGCGTGGCCTGCCCCGAAGGCTACGAACCAAACCCTGAGTTCGTGGCCAAGGCCGGTGACCGCGTGACCATCGTCCGCGACCCGCAAGACGCCGTGCGTGGCGCGCACCTGGTCAGCACCGATGTCTGGACCTCCATGGGCCAGGAAGAGGAGACCGCCAAGCGCCTGAAGCTGTTTGCGCCGTTTCAGGTCAACCGTGCCCTGCTCGACCTGGCAGCCGATGACGTGCTATTCATGCACTGCCTGCCCGCTCACCGCGGTGAGGAAATCAGCCTCGACCTGCTCGATGACCCGCGCTCCGTCGCCTGGGATCAGGCAGAAAACCGTCTCCACGCACAAAAGGCCCTGCTCGAGTTCCTTGTCGAACCGGCATATCACCACGCATGAGTCATGAATTACTGCTGAACCTGCGCAACCTCGCTTGCGGCTATCAAGATCAACGTGTGGTGCAGAACCTCAATCTGCACCTCAACGCCGGTGACATCGGCTGCCTGCTTGGCTCCTCCGGCTGCGGCAAGACCACCACCCTGCGTGCGATTGCCGGTTTCGAACCGGTGCACGAAGGGGAAATCTCTCTCGGCGGTGAAGTGATCTCCAGCGCCGGTTTCACCCTCGCCCCGGAAAAACGCCGGATCGGCATGGTGTTCCAGGACTACGCGCTGTTCCCGCACCTGAGTGTCGCGGACAACATCGCCTTCGGCATCCGCAAGCACCCGAACAAGGAGCGCGTGACCGAGGAGCTGCTGGAACTGGTCAACCTGAAGAACCTCGGCAAACGCTTCCCCCATGAGCTGTCCGGCGGCCAGCAACAACGTGTCGCCCTCGCCCGCGCCCTGGCGCCGGAGCCACAACTCTTATTGCTCGACGAGCCGTTCTCCAACCTCGATGGCGAGTTGCGCCGCAAGCTCAGCCACGAAGTGCGCGACATCCTCAAAGCCCGTGGCACCAGTGCAATTCTGGTGACTCACGATCAGGAAGAAGCCTTCGCCGTCAGCGATCACGTGGGCGTGTTCAAGGAAGGCCGGCTGGAGCAGTGGGACACGCCCTACAACCTCTATCACGAGCCGGCGACACCGTACGTGGCCAGTTTTATCGGTCAGGGTTACTTCATTCGCGGCCAATTGGGCAGCCCGGAATCGGTGCAGACCGAACTCGGCGAACTGCGCGGCAATCGCGCCTACACCTGGCCGATCGGTGGCGCGGTGGATGTGCTGCTGCGTCCGGACGACATCGTTTACGCGCCGGACAGCGGGTTGAAAGCGCGAATCGTCGGCAAGACCTTCCTCGGCGCCTCGACCCTGTATCGCCTGCAACTGCCGACCGGCGCACAGCTGGAATCGATCTTCCCGAGCCATGCCGACCATCAGGTGGGTGCGGATGTCGGGATTCGTGTGGCGGCGGAACATCTGGTGCTGTTCCAGGCTTCCGGCAGCACCGCTGCGCAGATTCCGGCGGTGGAAAACGGCGTTCGCCGTTACAGCACCGCGCACTGATCTGCACACAAACAATGAGGGAGCCTGATGGCTCCCCTGTTTTTTTGCTCTCAGCCCAGCATCAATGTGCCGCTGGCCACCAGCGTCGCATTCCCGCCGATCTTCACCCGCTCACCTTCCAGCCGACAGAACAGCTCGCCGCCCCGCGCCGAGCGCTGGCATGCAGTGAGGCTGGATTTTCCCAGACGTTTCGACCAGTACGGTATCAGGCTGCAATGGGTCGAACCGGTCACCGGGTCTTCATTGATGCCGATGGCCGGAGCGAAATAGCGCGAGACGAAGTCATGCTGATTGCCCCGCGCGGTGACGATCGCACCCAACCACGGTAGCTTGGCGAGGGCGACCATGTCCGGCGTGCAATCGAGCACCGCCTGCTCGGACTCCAGCACCACGAACAACTCGTTGGAACTCAGGACATCCACTGCCTGAACATTCAGTGCCCGCTCGATCTCCACGGTGACGCCTTTCTCCACCGCTTCGATGGCCGGAAAATCCAGCCACAACCGGCCACCTTCGCGGCTGACACTCAACGGCCCGGACTTGCAGGTGAAGTCCAGACGCTCGGCGCTTTCCTTATAGATCTCGAACAGCACATAGGCGCTGGCCAGGGTCGCGTGACCGCACAGCGGCACCTCGGTGGTCGGCGTGAACCAGCGGATGTGCCACGCCTGCCCTTCGCGCACCAGAAACGCGGTTTCCGCCAGATTGTGCTCGGCGGCGATCTTTTGCATCAGCTCATCCGCAAGCCACGCGTCGAGCCGATAGACCATTGCCGGATTGCCACTGAACGGCCGATCACTGAACGCGTCGACCTGATGAAACTCGAGCTGCATAACCTTCTCCCTGTGTCAGTCGAACGAGCATGCAGCGCCGGCCGGATCAGCGCCAGTGACAGTGCCGGCCAATTTTCTTCATACAGACGTCAAGGGCGACCGATGTCGGCAAATTTCGCCTGGGTGTGTTCCGCCAATACCGCCGGCGCCAGTTCCACTTCCAGCCCGCGCCGACCGGCGCTGACATATATGGTCGCAAAAGGCTGGGCCGAATTATCGATGAAAGTACGCAGGCGTTTTTTCTGCCCCAGCGGACTGATGCCGCCCAACAGATAACCGGTGGAGCGCTGCGCGGCGGCCGGGTCGGCCATCTCGACTTTTTTCACGCCGGCGGCGTGGGCAAGCCCCTTGAGGTCGAGACTTCCGACGACCGGCACCACCGCCACCAGCAACTCACCCTTCTCACTGGCCGCCAGCAGCGTCTTGAACACCTGCGCCGGATCGAGCCCCAGTTTCTCCGCGGCTTCCAGACCATACGACGCGGCCTTCGGGTCATGTTCGTAACTGTGCACGCGATGTTCGGCACGAACTTTTTTCAACAAGTCCAACGCAGGGGTCATGGCAGCTCCGGGCTCGGCAGTGGCAAAAAATCCTGCGGCGGATTTTAGGCCATCGCTGGGCAAAAGGCTCTACCACGCGCCACGTTTCCCGGGGTTTGCAGGCCAGTAACAACCGCGCAGGCCGGGTGACCCGCAGGATCATTCACATGACTGATAGTTTATTTGTGACTGACGGTTCACTTTCGACCTTTGACAGGTTTTTTTCTTGTCTATATTTTTTCGAATCTGAATAATGTAAGAATTATCGTCATCGCAGCACCCAGCAGTAAACCGGGAACAGGATGGGGATCCTGCCTCGGCGAAAATAGCGCCTTGCCCTGTCGGCAACGCGCCAGACAACAACAAAAACCGAGGTTTTCAATGACAACTGCGTTACAGCAACCATCGCTCTCGAGCCAGTGCCTGGCCGAGTTTCTGGGTACTGCACTCCTGATCTTTTTCGGTACGGGTTGTGTCGCCGCGCTCAAGGTCGCGGGCGCCAGCTTCGGCCTGTGGGAAATCAGCATCATCTGGGGCGTCGGCGTCAGCATGGCGATCTACCTCACCGCCGGCGTTTCCGGTGCGCACCTGAACCCCGCCGTCAGTATTGCCCTGAGCATTTTCGCCGACTTCGAAAAGCGCAAACTGCCGTTCTACATTCTGGCCCAGATCGCCGGCGCCTTCTGCGGCGCGCTGTTGGTCTACACGCTGTACAGCAACCTGTTCTTCGATTTCGAACAGACTCACCATATGGTTCGTGGCACTGAAGCCAGCCTCGAACTGGCGTCGGTGTTCTCCACTTTCCCGAACCCTGCGCTGTCGACGGCCCAGGCGTTCCTGGTCGAGGTGATCATCACCGCGATCCTGATGGGCGTGATCATGTCCCTGACCGACGACAACAACGGCCTGCCGAAAGGCCCGCTGGCGCCGCTGCTGATCGGTCTGCTGATTGCCGTGATCGGCAGCTCGATGGGCCCGCTGACCGGTTTCGCGATGAACCCGGCCCGGGACTTCGGCCCGAAACTGATGACTTTCTTCGCCGGCTGGGGTGAAATTTCCTTCACTGGCGCACGTGAAATCCCGTACTTCCTGATTCCGATTTTTGCACCGATTGTCGGTGCCTGCCTCGGCGCTGCCGGGTATCGCGGGCTGATTGCCCGTCACCTGACCGGCGCCACACCTGCTACAAAGGATGCAGAACCGGCCATTGACGGCAAACCAAGAACTTCTTGAAACAGTCGGCGCGGGTTCCTGCCCTTATAGAGCCCGCGCCCCGGCCCACTCTCCCTTATTTCGTCCAAGGCAATCGACATGACCGACATTCAGAACAAGAACTACATCATTGCCCTCGATCAGGGTACGACCAGCTCCCGCGCGATCATTTTCGACCGTGACGCGAACGTGGTCTGCACCGCACAACGCGAATTCGCCCAGCATTACCCGCAAGCCGGTTGGGTCGAACACGACCCGATGGAAATCTTCGCCACCCAGAGCGCAGTGATGGTCGAAGCGCTGGCCCAGGCCGGTCTGCACCATGACCAGGTCGCCGCCATCGGCATCACCAACCAGCGTGAAACCACCGTGGTCTGGGACAAGACCACCGGCCGCCCGGTGTACAACGCGATCGTCTGGCAATGCCGCCGCAGCACCGAGATCTGCCAACAGCTCAAGCGCGACGGTCATGAAGACTACATCCGCGACACCACCGGCCTGGTCACCGACCCGTACTTCTCCGGCACCAAGCTGAAGTGGATCCTCGACAACGTCGAAGGCAGCCGTGAGAGAGCGCGCAACGGCGAACTGCTGTTCGGCACCGTCGACAGCTGGCTGATCTGGAAATTCACCGGCGGCAAGGTCCACGTCACCGACTACACCAACGCCTCGCGCACCATGCTCTTCAACATCCACACGCTGGAGTGGGACGCGAAGATGCTGGAGATCCTCGACATCCCGCGCGAGATGCTGCCGGAAGTCAAAGCGTCGTCGGAAATCTACGGCCGTACCAAAAGCGGCATCGCCATCGGCGGTATCGCCGGCGACCAGCAGGCTGCGCTGTTCGGCCAGATGTGCGTCGAGCCGGGCCAAGCGAAAAACACTTACGGCACCGGTTGCTTCCTGCTGATGAACACCGGCGACAAAGCGGTGAAATCGCAACACGGCATGCTCACCACCATCGCTTGCGGCCCGCGCGGCGAAGTGGCTTACGCCTTGGAAGGCGCGGTGTTCAACGGCGGTTCGACCGTGCAGTGGCTGCGCGATGAACTGAAGATCGTCAACGACGCCCACGACACCGAATACTTCGCCAATAAAGTGAAGGACAGCAACGGCGTGTATCTGGTGCCCGCCTTCACCGGTCTCGGCGCGCCCTACTGGGACCCGTATGCCCGTGGCGCCCTGTTCGGCCTGACCCGTGGCGTGCGCGTGGATCACATCATCCGCGCTGCGCTGGAATCGATCGCTTACCAGACCCGCGACGTCCTTGACGCCATGCAACAGGACTCCGGCGAACGCCTCAAGGCCCTGCGCGTGGACGGCGGTGCGGTGGCGAACAACTTCCTCATGCAGTTCCAGGCCGACATCCTCGGCACCCAGGTCGAACGTCCGAAAATGCGCGAAACCACGGCGCTGGGCGCAGCTTATCTGGCCGGCCTGGCGTGCGGTTTCTGGGGCAGCCTGGAAGAACTGCGCGGCAAAGCGGTGATCGAGCGCGAGTTCGAACCGAGCCTGGACGAAGCAGCCAAAGAGAAGCTCTATAAAGGCTGGAAAAAAGCCGTCAGCCGTACCCGTGACTGGGAACGTGAAGACGCTGAATAAGCCAGTCTGAGGACTGACTAAGGCTGGTCCAAACAGCGTGAAAGCGTAGCGAGCGAAGGCAAGACAAGGCAAAAACAGGCGAGGGCCGGCTGGGGTCGCACTCGACTTTACGGGTTTGTAAATGAGCAGTCCGAGCCTGTTTTTAACGCAGGATTGCTTGCGTAACGCCGAAGGCGCCCAGCACGAAGTAGCTTTCACGTTGTTTGGAAACTGGTAGGGAGCGGATTCCTGCGTCATCATGGGCAAATTTTGCACGGCAGCCCAAAGGAAGCCCCATGAATCTGCCTCCCCGTCAGCAGCAAATCCTCGAGCTGGTCCGCGAACGCGGCTATGTGAGCATCGAGGAAATGGCCACGCTGTTCGTTGTTACCCCGCAAACCATCCGCCGCGATATCAATCAACTGGCGGAAGCCAATCTGCTGCGTCGCTACCACGGCGGCGCCGCCTATGATTCCAGCGTCGAAAATACCGCCTACGCGATGCGCGCCGATCAGATGCGCGATGAAAAGCAACGCATCGGCGAAGCCATCGCCGCACAGATTCCCGATCACGCCTCGCTGTTCATCAATATCGGCACGACGACCGAATCGATTGCCCGCGCCCTGCTCAATCACAGCCACCTGAAGATCATCACCAACAACCTGCACGTCGCTTCGATGCTCAGCGCCAAGGATGATTTCGATGTGCTGCTGACCGGCGGCAACGTGCGTCGCGACGGCGGCGTGGTGGGTCAGGCGAGCGTGGACTTCATCAACCAGTTCAAGGTCGACTTTGCGCTGGTGGGCATCAGCGGTATCGACGAAGACGGCAGCCTGCTCGACTTCGATTACCAGGAAGTGCGGGTGTCCCAGGCGATCATCGCCAATGCCCGGCAGGTGATCCTGGCGGCGGACTCCAGCAAGTTCGGCCGTAACGCGATGATCCGCCTCGGCCCGATCAGCCTGATCGATTGCCTGGTCACCGATCAGCAACCGGTGCCGGCCCTGGCGCAACTGCTGAGCCAGCACAAGATTCGTCTGGAAGTCGTTTAACCCTCTCCCGCATAACTCCCTCCCGGCGAATTCTCGTTCCCACGCTCTGCGTGGGAACGATCAGTCACGCCCTGATCCGCGCCCTGACGCGCATTTCATGTTCGAATATTTTCCTTTTTCGGCCCTTCGATGAGTTTTTTCAATCGAAGTCGACTGGCTGCGCGCGTCTTTATGGGCTACCATTTTCGCAAATGAACATTCATGTTCGATTTCCAAGACAGAAAATCAAAAGAGCCCGAGGCCAGCCGATGTCCACATCTACCTTGCGTACGCCCCCTATCTCCGAGATCTACGACATCGCCGTCATCGGCGGCGGGATCAATGGCGTGGGGATCGCAGCGGATGCCGCCGGTCGCGGTCTTTCGGTGTTCCTTTGCGAAAAGGATGATCTGGCCAGCCACACCTCGTCGGCCAGCAGCAAGCTGATCCACGGTGGCCTGCGCTACCTCGAACATTACGAATTCCGTCTGGTGCGCGAAGCCCTGGCCGAACGCGAAGTGCTGCTGGCCAAGGCCCCGCACATCGTCAAGCCAATGCGTTTCGTGCTGCCGCACCGCCCGCACCTGCGTCCGGCGTGGATGATCCGCGCGGGCCTGTTCCTTTATGACCACCTCGGCAAGCGCGAAAAACTGGCGGGCTCGAAAAGCCTGAAGTTCGGCGCCGACAGCGCACTGAAAAGCGAAATCAGCAAAGGCTTCGAGTACTCCGACTGCTGGGTCGACGACGCCCGCCTCGTGGTTCTCAACGCCATGGCCGCCCGTGAAAAAGGCGCTCACATTCACACCCAGACCCGTTGCGTCAGCGCCCGCCGCGCCAAGGGCCTGTGGCACCTGAACCTGGAACGCGCCGACGGCAGCCTGTTTTCGATCACCGCCAAGGCATTGGTGAATGCCGCTGGCCCGTGGGTCGCCAAGTTCATCCGTGACGACCTGAAGATGGAATCGCCGTACGGCATCCGCCTGATCCAGGGCAGCCACATCATCGTGCCGAAACTGTACGAAGGCGATCACGCGCACATCCTGCAAAACGAAGATCAGCGCATCGTTTTCACCATTCCGTACCTGAACAATCTGACCCTGATCGGCACCACCGACCGCGAATACACCGGCGATCCGGCCAAAGTGGCGATCACCGACGGCGAAACCGATTACCTGCTCAAAGTAGTCAACGCCCACTTCAAGAAGCAGATCAGCCGTGACGACATCCTGCACACCTATTCGGGCGTGCGTCCGCTGTGCAACGACGAATCCGATAACCCGTCGGCCGTGACCCGCGACTACACCCTGGCGTTGTCCGGCAGTACCGAAGAAGCGCCGCTGCTGTCGGTGTTCGGCGGCAAGCTGACCACCTACCGCAAGCTCGCCGAGTCGGCGATGACGCAGCTGATGCCGTTCTTCACCCAGATGCGCCCGAGCTGGACGGCCACCGCCACCCTGCCCGGCGGCGAGGACATGACCACGCCACAGGCCCTGAGCGCGCAGATCCGCGACAAGTTCGACTGGGTACCGACCGAAATTGCCCGTCGCTGGGCCACTACCTACGGCAGCCGCACCTGGCGCATGCTCGAAGGCGTCGACACTCTGGCCGACATGGGCGAACACATCGGCGGCGGGCTTTACACCCGTGAAGTCGACTACCTGTGCACCGAAGAATGGGCCATCACCGCGCATGACATTCTTTGGCGTCGCAGCAAACTGGGCCTGTTCACCACGGCGGCTGAGCAAGAGCGCCTGGCGGCGTACCTGAACAAGGTCGAGCAGAACCGCAGCAAGATCGAAGCGGCCTGATCCGTTCCTCGTTGAACAAAAAGCCCCTGAATCGAATGATTCAGGGGCTTTTTGCATTCAAGGCGAAACAAGGCGTGTCGCAGACGTTCGGTTTTCCGAACGCGACCTGACGGTCAATTCGGTTAACCGGATCAGATCCACGAAAAAACACCATCACAAAACTTTAATAACCTTATAAATCAATGCATTAGCGTGTAGCGACTGGTCTGGCACGACTCATGCTCTACACTCCTTCGACGAATGCCTGTTGCGCCAACACAACAGGAGCCGTCAGGCATTCGAAGCTCAAAAGGGCCCGCTCAACCGGCTCCATAAAAAAAACAATGTCGAGGAAAATTTGATGCGCATCGTTCCCCATATCCTGGGCGCAGCCATTGCTGCCGCTCTGATCAGCACACCAGTTTTCGCTGCCGAACTCACCGGCACCCTTAAGAAGATCAAAGAGTCCGGCGTCATCACCCTGGGCCACCGTGACGCTTCCATTCCTTTCTCCTACATCGCTGACGCTTCCGGCAAGCCGGTCGGCTACTCCCACGATATCCAGCTGGCCATCGTCGAAGCGATCAAGAAAGACCTCGACCTGCCAAACCTGCAGGTCAAATACAACCTCGTCACCTCGCAAACCCGTATCCCGCTGGTGCAGAACGGCACCGTGGACGTCGAGTGCGGCTCCACCACCAACAACGTCGAGCGTCAGCAACAGGTCGACTTCTCCGTCGGCATCTTCGAAATCGGTACCCGTCTGCTGTCCAAGGCTGACTCCAAGTACAAGGATTTCGACGATCTGAAAGGCAAGAACGTCGTGACCACCGCCGGCACCACTTCCGAGCGCATCCTCAAGGCGATGAACGCTGACAAGCAGATGGGCATGAACGTGATCTCCGCCAAGGACCACGGTGAATCCTTCCAGATGCTGGAATCGGGTCGTGCCGTTGCGTTCATGATGGACGACGCCCTGCTGGCCGGCGAAGCCGCCAAAGCCAAGAAAGCCTCCGACTGGGCGGTGACCGGTACTCCACAGTCGTACGAAATCTACGGCTGCATGATGCGCAAGGGCGACGCGCCGTTCAAAAAGGCTGTCGACGACGCCATCAAGGCGACCTACGCCTCGGGCGAGATCAACAAGATCTACGAAAAATGGTTCATGCAGCCGATTCCGCCAAAAGGCCTGAACCTGAACTTCCCGATGAGCGACGAGCTCAAG
This sequence comes from Pseudomonas sp. 22082, assembly GCF_052046055.1. Taxonomy (NCBI): domain Bacteria; kingdom Pseudomonadati; phylum Pseudomonadota; class Gammaproteobacteria; order Pseudomonadales; family Pseudomonadaceae; genus Pseudomonas; species Pseudomonas sp. 22082. The sequence continues at coordinate 134,651 of NZ_JBQEQB010000007.1, read as the reverse complement.
GCCCTGATCGCCAATCCGACCGACAAAGCGGCTGACGACAAGAAATCCTGATTTCTGACTAACCTTATCCCCTGAGGAGGCGCCTGCCTTTTCAGGGGATGGTCACTCCCTGCTGGCACTTATTGGAAACACTCGAACCGGTGGCTGTCGAGCCGATCGCGTGTGCCTGATTTTCACAATCAGGGCGGGAACGGAGCTTCCCCAGGCGGGCACTTGTACATCGATCGAATCGAGGGGAGACCCTAATGAATTACAACTGGGACTGGGGCGTGTTCTTCAAGTCCACCGGCGTGGGCAGCGAGACCTATCTCGACTGGTTCATTTCCGGTCTGGGCTGGACCATCGCCATCGCCATCGTCGCCTGGATCATCGCCCTGCTGCTCGGCTCGCTGCTGGGCATCATGCGCACCGTGCCGAACCGCATCGTGTCGGGCATCGCGACCTGCTACGTCGAACTGTTCCGTAACGTGCCGCTGCTGGTTCAGCTGTTCATCTGGTACTTCCTGGTGCCCGATCTGCTGCCGCCGGATCTGCAGGAGTGGTACAAGCAGGACCTGAACCCGACCACCTCGGCCTACCTGAGCGTTGTCGTTTGCCTGGGCCTGTTCACCGCCGCCCGGGTCTGCGAACAGGTTCGCACCGGTATCCAGGCGCTGCCACGGGGCCAGGAATCCGCCGCCCGCGCCATGGGTTTCAAGCTGCCGCAGATCTACTGGAACGTGCTGCTGCCCCAGGCCTACCGGATCATCATTCCGCCGCTCACCTCGGAATTCCTGAACGTGTTCAAGAACTCCTCCGTGGCGTCCCTGATCGGTCTGATGGAGCTGCTGGCGCAAACCAAACAGACCGCCGAATTCTCGGCCAACCTGTTTGAAGCCTTCACCCTGGCGACCCTGATCTACTTCACCCTCAACATGAGCCTGATGCTGCTGATGCGCATGGTCGAGAAGAAAGTCGCCGTGCCCGGCCTGATCTCCGTGGGGGGTAAATAATGGAATTCGATTTCAGTGGCATCGTTCCGGCCATTCCCGGCCTGTGGAACGGCATGCTGATGACCCTCAAGCTGATGGCGCTGGGCGTGGTCGGCGGGATCATCCTCGGCACCATCCTCGCGCTGATGCGCCTGTCCCACAGCAAACTGCTGTCGAGCATTGCCGGTGCGTACGTCAACTATTTCCGTTCGATCCCGCTGCTGCTGGTGATCACCTGGTTCTATCTGGCAGTGCCGTTCGTGCTGCGCTGGATCACCGGCGAAGACACCCCGATCGGCGCGTTCACCTCGTGCATCGTGGCGTTCATGATGTTCGAAGCGGCGTACTTCTGCGAAATCGTCCGGGCCGGCGTGCAGTCGATCCCGAAAGGCCAGATGGGCGCAGCGCAGGCACTGGGCATGACCTACGGCCAGATGATGCGCCTGATCATCCTGCCTCAGGCGTTCCGCAAGATGACCCCGCTGCTGCTGCAGCAGAGCATCATCCTGTTCCAGGACACCTCGCTGGTCTACACCGTGGGCCTGGTGGATTTCCTCAACGCCTCGCGCGCCAGTGGCGACATCATTGGCCGCTCGAATGAGTTCCTGATCTTCGCAGGTCTCGTGTACTTCACCATCAGCTTTGCCGCCTCGGTGCTGGTCAAGCGTCTGCAAAAAAGGTTCGCCGTATGATCTCTATCAAGAACATCAACAAGTGGTATGGGGACTTCCAGGTGCTGACCGATTGCAGCACCGAGGTCAAAAAGGGTGAAGTGATCGTGGTTTGCGGCCCGTCCGGTTCGGGCAAGTCGACCCTGATCAAGTGCGTCAACGCACTGGAGCCGTTCCAGAAAGGCGACATCGTGGTCGACGGCACATCGATTGCCGATCCGAAGACCAACCTGCCGAAACTGCGTTCGCGCGTCGGTATGGTGTTCCAGCACTTCGAACTGTTTCCGCACCTGACCATCACCGAAAACCTGACCATTGCGCAGATCAAGGTGCTGGGCCGCAGCAAGGAGGAAGCCACCAAGAAAGGTCTGCAACTGCTCGAACGTGTCGGCCTGTCGGCTCACGCCCACAAGCATCCGGGGCAACTGTCCGGTGGTCAGCAACAGCGCGTGGCGATTGCCCGTGCGCTGGCGATGGACCCGATCGTCATGCTGTTCGACGAACCGACCTCGGCGCTGGACCCGGAAATGGTCAACGAAGTGCTCGACGTGATGGTGCAGCTGGCCCACGAAGGCATGACCATGATGTGCGTGACCCACGAAATGGGCTTCGCCCGTAAAGTGGCCGACCGCGTGATCTTCATGGACGCCGGCAAGATCATCGAAGACTGCAAGAAAGAAGAGTTCTTTGGCGACATCAGCCAACGCTCCGAACGCGCGCAGCATTTCCTCGAGAAAATCCTGCAGCACTAAAACCGCACACCGCTCCCCAACTGTGGGAGCGGGCTTGCTCGCGAAGGGGCCGGCACTTTCAACATCACCGTTGGCTGCCCCAGCGCTTTCGCGAGCAAGCCCCCTCCCACATTGGATCGATGATGATCCTGAGATTTGTGTTGTGGTTGACCCAAGGCAACTGTGATGAAATGCGACCCCACTCTCTATCGCGCCACGCCGCCATCACTTGCCGTGAAACCCCGTCTGATCCGCCACCTGCTCCTGCCGCCGCTGGTCATCGCTCTGATGATCGGACTGGGTTACATCGGCTTCTGGACCAGCGAACATTTCGGCATCCGCAGCCTCGGCGAAAACGGCCAGCGCCAGCTGGAACTGCACGCCCGCGCGGTCGAAAGCGAGATCAGCAAATACACCTACCTGCCCAGCCTGCTGGAGCTCGAATCGAGCGTTTCGCAGCTGCTGGACGACCCGACCCCGGAACACCGGCAAACGGTCAACGATTACCTTGAAGGTCTGAACCGGCGCAGCCGCAGTCGGGCCATCTACGTCATGGACACCACCGGCCGGGTCATGGCCACCAGCAACTGGCGTGACGTCGACAGCTACCTCGGTGAAGACCTGTCGTTCCGCGCCTACTTCCAGAACGCCATCCGCGGCCAGCCCGGACGCTTCTACGGGATCGGCAGCACCAACGGCGAGCCCGGTTATTACCTGGCCCACGGCCTCGAAGAACACGGCAAGATCATCGGCGTCGCGGTGGTCAAGGTGCGCCTGGAAGCCATGGAAGAACGCTGGCAGCGGGCGCGCCTCGAAGCATTCGTCAGTGATGAAAACGGCATCATCATTCTGTCCAGCGATCCGGCCCGGCGCCTCAAATCAGTCATACCGCTGAGCGACGAGACCAAGGAAAAACTCGCCCGCAGCTTGCAGTACTACTGGTTCCCGCTGAACGAACTGCAACCGCTGGCCCGGGAAACCCTGTCCGAAGGCGTGGAAAAACTCACCTTCCCGGCCAACAGCGAAGTGCCGAGCCAACAGGATGGCGATGAAGAAAGCATCAGCTACCTGGCGCAAACCCGACCGTTGAGCGATACCCCGTGGAATTTCACCCTGCTCACGCCGTTGCAGGATCTGCGGCGCGAGGCAATCAATCAGGGGATTCTGGTGGCCGTGGCGTTTGCCCTGGTGGCGTTCCTGCTGATCGCCTGGAACGAACGGCGCAAGGTCATCGCCACCCGCCTCGCCGCCCGCGAAGCCTTGCAGGAAGCCAACAATCAACTGGAGCGTCGGATTACCGAACGCACCGCCGACCTGCGCGCCAGCAACGACCGGCTCAAGAGCCAGATCCGCGAACGGCGTCAGGCCGAAGAAACCTTGCGCCGCGCCCAGGACGAACTGGTGCAGGCCGGTAAACTCGCAGCCATTGGCCAGATGTCCACCAGCATCGCCCACGAACTGAACCAGCCGCTGGCGGCGATGCGCACGCTGTCGGGCAACACCATTCGCTTCCTTGAGCGCGGCCAGCTCGATGTCGCCAGCACCAACCTCAAGACCATCAACGACCTGATCGACCGCATGGGCCGGATCACCGCCAGCCTGCGCTCCTTCGCCCGACGCGGCGACGACAAAGGCCGCGCCAGCCTCGGCAAAGCGGTGGATGCCGCGCTGCAAGTACTCGGTGCTCGCGTCGAAAGTGCCTCGCTGCAACTGCATCGCCAGTTCGACGATGTGCAGGTGCAGATCGACCAGACGCGTCTGGAGCAGATTCTGGTCAACCTGATCGGCAACGCCCTCGACGCCATGCAGGCGCAACCGCTGCCGGAACTGTGGCTGGAAGGCGAAGAATTCAACGGCAAATATCGCCTGCGCGTGCGCGACAACGGCCACGGCATCGACGCGGAAGCGCGCAAGCATCTGTTCGAACCGTTCTTCACCACCAAGCCCGGCGAACAGGGTCTGGGCCTCGGCTTGACCCTGTCGGCCAGTCTGGCGGCCGCCACCGGCGGGCATCTGGGTGTCGAACACCCGGCCAGCGGTGGTACCACTTTCGTCCTCAGTTTACCGTTGGTAAGCCCTACTCCTGCCGAGCCAATATGAACAACGACCTCAGTGTATTGATCGTCGAAGACGACCCCCATGTCCTGCTCGGCTGCCAGCAGGCGCTGACGCTGGAAGACATTCCCTGCATCGGCGTCGGCAGTGCCGAAGAAGCGCTGGAGCAGGTCGGTGACAATTTCGCCGGGATCGTCATCAGCGACATTCGCCTGCCGGGCATCGACGGCCTGGAGCTGCTGACCCGGCTCAAGCAGCGCGACCGCAGCCTGCCGGTGGTGTTGATCACCGGCCACGGCGACATATCCATGGCGGTCGGCGCGATGCAGAAAGGCGCTTACGACTTCATGGAGAAACCGTTCTCCCCTGAACGACTGGTGGACGTGGCCCGTCGTGCGCTGGAGCAACGCAGCCTGAATCGCGAAGTCTCGTCCCTGCGTCGGCAACTGGCCGAACGTGATTCACTGGAAGGACGGATTATCGGGCGTTCGCCGGCCATGCAGAACCTGCGCGAACTGATCGCCAACGTCGCCGACACCTCGGCTAATGTGCTGATCGAGGGCGAAACCGGTACCGGCAAGGAACTGGTCGCCCGTTGCCTGCATGATTTCAGCCGCCGTCACAGCAAACAGTTCGTTGCGCTGAACTGTGGCGGGCTGCCGGAAAACCTGTTCGAAAGCGAAATTTTCGGCCACGAAGCCAACGCCTTCACCGGCGCCGGCAAACGGCGGATCGGCAAGATCGAACACGCCGACGGCGGCACGCTGTTCCTCGATGAAGTGGAAAGCATGCCGCTGCCGTTGCAGATCAAACTGCTGCGGGTGTTGCAGGAACGCACCCTCGAACGCCTCGGCTCGAACCAGAGCGTGGCGGTGGATTGCCGGGTGATTGCGGCCACCAAGTCCGACCTCGACGAATCAAGCAAGGCCGGGGAATTTCGCAGCGACTTGTACTACCGCCTCAACGTGGTAACGCTGGAACTGCCGCCCCTGCGCGAGCGCCGCGAAGACATCCTGCAATTGTTCGAACACTTCACCCAGCAATCGGCCCTGCGTTTCGACCGGGCGCTGCCGGAGCTGGACAACCAGACGTTGTCGAGCCTGATGAGCCACGACTGGCCGGGCAACGTGCGCGAACTGCGCAACGTCGCCGAGCGTTTTGCCCTCGGTTTGCCGGCGTTCAAGAAAACCGGCGCGGGCAGCGCAGGTCAGGGCCTGGCGTTCGCCGAAGCGGTGGAAGCGTTCGAACGCAACCTGCTCAGCGACGCCCTGCAACGCAGCGGCGGCAACCTGACCCAGGCCAGCCTCGAACTGGGTATGGCCAAGACCACGCTGTTCGACAAAGTGAAAAAATACGGCCTGAGCCATTAAGCGAGAACGATGTGGATCTGATTTTCAAGGCAATGCTCGGTGCGGCCGTGGTGGTGATCCTCGCCATGCTGGCCAAGACCAAAAACTACTACATCGCCGGCTTGGTGCCGCTGTTCCCGACCTTCGCCCTGATCGCCCACTACATCGTCGGCAAGGGCCGTTCGATCGACGACTTGAAGACCACCATCGTCTTCGGCATGTGGTCGATCATTCCGTACTTCGTGTATCTGGCGACGCTGTACGTGATGGTCGACCGCATGCGTCTCGAAGCTTCACTGGCGGTGGCGGCGGTGGCGTGGCTGATGGCGGCGACGGTGCTGGTGTCGGTGTGGGTGCGGCTGCACGCCTGAGTCAGAGCAGGTTGTGTTCCGCCACCGGTTCGATCTGCGCCCAGTGCGACGTGTCTTCGCGATGCTCGCGCAAATACGGCAACACCGCCGCCAGCAACGGTTCCTTGAACGCTTCCTGAAAGCGGTGCGCCAGCCCCGGAATCAGCCGCAGCTGACTGCCGCGAATATGCGCCGCCAGGTGCACGCCGTGCATCACCGGCAGCAACGGATCCGCCGTGCCATGCACCACCAGCGTCGGCACCCGCAACTGGTTGAGCAACGCCACCCGGCTCGGCTCGGCAAGGATCGCCATGATCTGGCGCTTCACGCCTTCGGGATTGAACGCCCGGTCATAGGACAGCGCCGCCTGATGCAGCAAGGCCTGCCGGTCATCGCTGACCGAAGGGCTGCCCAGTGCGGCCAGCAGATCGGCCTGTTGCTCCAGCGCAATCTGGCGATTGGGCGCGCCGCGCCGTGACAACAACTGCACCAGCGCCGCGCTCGGCGCCGGCAGCCCTTCGGCACCGGAGCTGGTCATGATCAGCGTCAGGCTTTCGACCCGTTGCGGCGCCATCGCCGCCAGGTGCTGGGCGATCATCCCGCCCATGCTCGCGCCGAGCACGTGGAATTGCTCGACGTGCAAGGCGTCCATCAGGCCCAGCGCATCGTCGGCCATGTCGGTCAGGCTGTAAGGCGCCGCCACCGGCAGGCCGAGTTTGTAGCGCAGCACCTCAAAGGTCAGGTTGGCTTCGGCCGGCGCCTGGCGCCAGGTCGACAGACCGACATCGCGGTTGTCATAACGGATCACCCGAAAGCCTTGCTGACACAGCGCGACCACCACTTCATCCGGCCAGTGGATCAACTGCCCGCCCAGGCCCATCACCAGTAACAGCGCCGGATCCGACGCACGACCGATGCTCTGGTACGCCAGGCTTACCTGCTGCAAATCGACCCGTTCGGTCGGTACATTGACGTCGCAACGCGACGCCGCGTAGGACGCCGGAACGAAAAAAACCGCGGCCAACAACGCCGCGATTGCAAAAAATCCCTTGAACATGAAAAACACCGAAACGCAGAACCCCAGTAGAGCGCGAGTCTGATGAAGTTTGTTCAAGCGCGCTGCCACAGTTCGATGACAGTTTGATGAAGAGTGCCGAGCGGTCGACACCCTTCATTCGGTGTTGCCGTTACGCCAACTGACTGCGCAACTGCCGAGCCGCCGCGACCATGTTGACCAATGCGGCTTCGGTCTCCGGCCAGGCGCGAGTCTTCAGGCCGCAATCGGGGTTGACCCACAGCCGCTGCGCCGGGATGCGTTTCACGGCCTTGCTCATCAACTTGACCATTTCGGCGGTGTCCGGCACTCGCGGCGAGTGAATGTCGTAGACACCAGGGCCGATGTCGTTCGGGTAGTCGAACGCTTCGAAGGCCTCCAGCAACTCCATGTCCGAACGCGAGGTTTCGATGGTGATCACATCGGCGTCCATGTCGGCGATCGCCTTGATCACGTCATTGAATTCGCTGTAGCACATGTGGGTGTGGATCTGGGTTTCATCTTTCACGCCCGAGGCAGTCAGGCGGAACGCCTGCACCGCCCAGTCGAGGTATTCCTGCCATTGTTCACGGCGCAGCGGCAGGCCTTCGCGGAACGCCGCCTCGTCGATCTGCACGATCTTGATTCCGGCGTTTTCCAGGTCCACCACTTCGTCCCGCAGGGCCAGCGCCAGTTGTTGCGCCTGGACTTTGCGCGACACGTCTTCGCGGGGGAACGACCACATCAGCATGGTCACGGGACCGGTCAGCATGCCTTTCATCACCTTGTCCGTCAGGCTCTGGGCGTAGCTGATCCAGTCAACGGTCATGGCGTTCGGACGGGACAGATCGCCATAAATCACCGCCGGTTTGACGCAGCGGGAGCCATAGCTCTGGACCCAGCCGAAACGGGTGAACAGATAACCGTCGAGCTGCTCGGCGAAGTACTCGACCATGTCGTTGCGCTCGGCTTCACCGTGCACCAGCACATCGAGGCCCAGACGTTCCTGCACCTGCACCGCGTGGCGGATTTCGCTGCGCATGGCATCGTGGTAGTCGTTGGCCGACAGCTTGCCCTGCTTGAATGCCTGACGGGCCAGGCGAATCGAGCCGGTCTGCGGGAACGAACCGATAGTGGTGGTCGGGAACGTCGGCAATTTCAAACGCGCCTGCTGTGCGGCGATGCGTTTGGCAAACGGCGAATGCCGCTGGCTGTCGCTGGCATTGATCGCCTCGATCCGCGCTTGCACGTCGGCCTTGTGAATACGCGGCGAGCGGGCGCGGCTCTCTTGAATCGCGCGGCTTGCGGCCAGTGCGTTTTGCACGTTCGGCGCTTGCGGGTCGTTCAGCGCATCACGCAACACCGAGATTTCGCTGCATTTCTGTACGGCGAATGCCAGCCAGCTTTTCAGTTCCGGATCGAGCTTGTCTTCACGCTCGACATCCACCGGGCTGTGCAGCAACGAGCAGGAACTGCTGACCCACAGGTTGTCGCCAAAGCGCTCCTGCGCCGGTTGCAGTTGCGCCAGCGCCTGCTCCAGTTCGCAGCGCCAGACGTTGCGCCCGTTGACCAGGCCGACCGAGAGAATCTTGTAGGTCGGCAGACGATCGAGCACCTGACCGAGCTGATCCGGTGCCCGCACAGCGTCGATGTGCAGGCCTTGCACCGGCAGGCCGACGGCCAAACCGAGGTTGTCTTGCAAACCACTGAAATAGGTCGCCACCAGTTTCTTCAGCGGCGAATACTGCAGAATGTGATAGGCGCGTTCGAAGGCGCTTTTCCAGGCTTGCGGCAGATCGAGGGTGAGGATCGGCTCGTCGATCTGCACCCACTCCACGCCCTGTGCAGCGAGACGACCGAGGATTTGGTTGTACACCGGCAGCAGGCGCTCGAGCAGATCGAGCTTGTCGAAGCCGTTGCCTTTCGCCTTGCCCAGCCACAGGTAAGTCAGCGGGCCGATGATCACCGGTTTGACGTTGTGACCGAGGGCTTTGGCTTCTTCGACTTCATCGAACAGCTGTTCCCAGCTCAGCTTGAATGGCTGGTCGGCGGTGAATTCCGGGACCAGGTAGTGGTAGTTGGTATCGAACCACTTGGTCAGTTCCTGGGCGTATTGAGTCTTGCCGTGCTCACCGCCGCAGCAGGACGCCGTGGCGCCACGGGCCATGGCGAACAGGGTGTCGAGGGTCGGCAGACCGCGTTCGTCACGCACACCGTCGAAACGCTCGGGGATCACACCGAAGGTCAGCGAGTGGGTCAGCACCTGGTCGTACCAGGCGAAGTCGCCGACCGGCAGCAGGTCGATGCCGGCGTCCTTCTGCAATTGCCAGTGCCTGGCGCGCAGCTCGCGGCCGACCTGATTCAGAGCGGCCTGATCGAGATCGCCTTTCCAGTAGGCTTCGAGGGCTTTTTTCAGTTCGCGGTCGGCGCCGATGCGCGGGAAACCCAGGGTGTGTGCCACGGCCATGTCGAGTGTTCTCCATTGCGTAAAAGATGGCGCCATTGTCGACAGCCAGAGCAACATGAGACAAACTCAACCTTTTCGTGTTGATCACAAATTTTCCTCATGGAGCCTGCGGTGCTTGAGATCCGTCACCTGAAAACCCTGCATGCCCTGCGCGAAGCCGACAGCCTGGTCGATGCGGCCGACCGCCTGCACCTGACCCAGTCGGCGCTGTCCCACCAGTTCAAGGAGCTGGAAGAGCGCATGGGCGTGCCGTTGTTCGTGCGCAAGACCAAACCGGTGCGCTTCACCAGCGCCGGCCTGCGCCTGCTGCAACTGGCCGACGCGACCCTGCCGCTGCTGCGCGCCGCCGAACGTGATATCGGGCGTCTGGCCGGTGGCACCGCCGGGCGTCTGCACATGGCCATCGAATGCCACAGCTGCTTCCAGTGGCTGATGCCGACCATCGACCAGTTCCGCGATGCGTGGCCGGAAGTCGAACTCGACCTCGCTTCGGGTTTCTCCTTCGCACCACTGCCGGCCCTGGCCCGGGGTGATCTGGATCTGGTGGTGACGTCCGATCCGCTGGAAATCGCCGGCATCACCTACGTGCCGCTGTTCACCTACGAGGCGATGTTGGCGGTCGCCAACCAGCACGCACTGGCAAGCAAACCGTACATCGTCCCCGAAGATCTGCTGACCGAAACCCTGATCACTTATCCGGTGGAACGTGACCGCCTCGATATCTTCACCCGCTTCCTCGAACCGGCCGACATCGAGCCGGCGCAGGTACGCACGTCAGAGCTGACGGTGATGATGATGCAGCTGGTGGCCAGCGGCCGTGGCGTGTGCGGCANCATGCCGCACTGGGCGCTGCATGAATACAGCTCGCGCGGTTACGTGAAGGGCAAGCGGCTGGGCGAGAAAGGTCTGTTTGCGACGCTGTACGCGGCGATCCGCGCCGACATGCTCGACGCGCCGTACATGCGCGACTTCCTGCTGACGGCCAAGGACACCTCGTTCTCGACCCTGGATGGGGTCAGCGCGGTTCGTTGAGACTGGCGGTTGGCACGAAAGGCTGGGACCACATGTGGATCTTGTCGAAGTAGTCCTCGCCGACCCGCACCGCCATCGGCTCGAGGCCGAACTGGACGAAGCCGCAGCGCTGGTACAGATGAAACGCCGCGTCATTGCCGGCGGTGACGGTCAATTGAATGACTTTCAGCGCCGGATGCTGCTGCGCTTCCCCCAGCACCGCCTCCATCAATTTCAGCCCCAGCCCGCGCTGACGAAACTCGGCCGACACATACATGCCGAACACCGTTGCCTTGTGCCGGGCCTTCTCCCGAGGCTCGAACGCCAGGCCGACGATCCCCACCAGCCGGCCCTCTTCAAACGCGCCAAACACTGCGTCGAGCTTGCTGGTCAGGCGTGATTCCCACCAGCTCAACGGCATCACTGCACGCTCGCGCACACTGGAGGTGAACGCCTGCGGATGCCGGTCATACGCCTCCAGCATCAATTCGCGATAGGCCAGCGCATGACTGGCGTCCAGCCGCTCGATCCACATGTTCAGGCGGCCTTGCGCTGTTCAAGCATCAGCCGCACGGCCAGGCCGCCCAGCACGAATCCCATGAAATAACGCTGCGCCGCCAGCCAGGTCGGGTTGTTGACGAACCACGAAGCGATCCCCGCCGCGAACAGCGCGATCAGCAGGTTGACGCTGAAACTGACGCTGATCTGGGTCAGGCCGAGGATGATGCTCTGGGTGAACACCGAGCCGTGCTCGGGGGTGATGAACTGCGGGAATACCGAGAGGTAGAACACCGCGATTTTCGGGTTCAAGGCACTGGTGAGAAAGCCCATGGTGATCAGTTTGCGCGACGAATCCGCCGGCAACTGTTGCGCCTCGAACGGCGAGCGGGCGCCGGGTTTCACCGCCTGCCAGGCCAGCCACAACAGGTACAGCGCGCCGGCCCACTTCAACACTTCATAGGCCATCGGCACGGCGAGAAACACCGCGGTCAAACCGGCGGCCGCCGCGAACAGGTGCACGAAGAATCCCGCCACCACGCCGAGCAGCGAGGTCACCCCGGCGCGACGTCCCTGGCAGATCGACCGCGAGATCAGGTAGATCATGTTCGGCCCCGGCGTCAGTACCATCAGCAGTGCGGCGGCGGCGAAAATCAACAGGTCTTGAAGCGGGATCATGACGAAGTCCTTTGCACGAATGATCAGGCGATCGCAGTCAGCGAGGCTCGATAAAACGGCAGGATCAGGTCGCGTGTCAATGGGGCGAGAACCACATCGCCGTCGGTGGCCGGATCGATCCAGATCACCTCTTCGATCTCGGCGGCCGGAGACACCCTGGCGTCGATGGTCAGTTGAAAGATGTCGGCCTGCACGACGAATCCCGGCTCGTTGGCAGCGGGTGCCGAGAACTGGCCGAGAAAGCTAGCCTGCGCCGGATCGATCACCAGTCCCAGTTCTTCCTCCAGCTCACGGGCCAGTGCATGCACCGGCAGTTCATCGGCTTCAATCTTGCCGCCCGGTTGCATGAACGCCATGGTATTGCGCTTGCGCACCAGCAGGGTCTGGCCGTCGGGACCGATCAGCAGCGCGGCGGCGATACGGATGATGCGGGGGGAAACTGCGGATACAGAAGTCATGGGTCAGCCACCGGCCTTGAGAAAAGCCGCAAGGATCCCATGCCGGCCGCGCCAGCGTCATCCACCCTGGGCCGCGAGCGTCGTCTCAGGCTCTTGCGGCACCTTCACGAATACCTTGTATTTGCCGCCCTCCATGGCCTCGAAACTGATCAGTTTTTCAACCAGCGGAGCGCTCAGCACTTTGCCGGCGTTGAGCAGCAACATGCCGTTGTCGGCATTGAGGTTGCGCGCGAGGATCATCCCCGCCGCCAACTCCCGGGTGCCCATGACCTTGACGTCCGGATCGGCCAGGGTGATGTCGCTGACCATTGCGCAGACCTTGATGAAATCCTCGATCAGCTCGGGATCGTAGAGTTTGCCGGCGTACTGGCGCAGGTACAGCAAGGCTTCATCGCTGTTCATCTGCCGCTCGAGAATCAGCCCGCGCTGCAACTCGACAAAATCCACCGCCAGTTTCAACAGCCGCGAGCCCAAGGGAATGGCCTCGCCCTTGAGCCGGTCGGGAAACCCGCTGCCGTCCCAGTGCTCCTGATGGTGCAGGATCAGCCGCGCGGCATCCTTCATCGGGTCCAGTGTCATCAACAGCGATTCGCTCTGTTTCGGATAAGCCCGATAGCGGTCCCGCTCGGTGCTGTGCAGCAAGTCCGACGGCGTGGTCATCATGCTGTCGGTCCAGCTCAGCTTGCCGATATTGTAGAGCGCGGCGGCCATGGTCAGGTCGCGGCTGGCGGCTTCGTCCAGACGGTGCATCTTGCAGTAGCCGCGTACCAGCTCGATGATCTGCCGATTGGTCTGCTTCGCCGGCGGCAGGCGCAGGTTGGCCAGCAACGAGAACATTTCGGTGCCTGTCAGGAAACTGCGCTTGAGCTCCTCGTAGGCGAGGTCGAGCATGTCGGCGGTCTGCTGCAGTTCGGCGGTACGGGCGGCGACGTGTTTTTCCAGGGTGCTGTTGAGCAATTTCAATTGTTCGTTTTGCACTCGCGTCAGTTTTTCCAGACGTTCGCGCTCGCGTGCCAGATGCTGATGCTCGAGGGCCTGACGCAAGGTCAGCAGCATTTCCTCGTCGTTCCAGGGTTTGCTGATGTAACGGTGGATCTGCCCTTCGTTGATGGCCTTGATGATCGCCGAAGGATCGGCGTAGCCGGTGAGCATGATCCGCGCGGTCGCCGGATACCGCTCATGAACAAGAGCCAGCAGCGTGGCCCCATCCATGTTGGGCATGCGCGCGTCGCTCATCACCAGATTCACCGGTTGCTGCTCGAGTATTTCCAGCGCCTGGGCACCGCTGGTGGCCAGCAAGACGTCATAAGGCTGGCCGCGCAGCAGACGGCGCAGGCTGTTGAGGATCGGTTCCTCGTCATCGACCAGCAGCACTTTGGGCCGGGGCGGCGAAATCGGGGCGGACGGCTCTTCCATGGCGAAGCCTCGTGAAAAACGTTGGACATGACTGACGCGCCGGCAGACCTCCCCTGCTTGCCTGCGCTTGAATCACAGGCTAGATGATTTTCGCAGGGCTCGTGTAAATCCCCTGTTACACCACGCCAGGCGAAGTTGCGCCCCTGCAACTATGCTCAAGTCGCTGGACGACACCATCGGCCTGCGCGCAGGCATTTGATGAGGGGAAAGGGATGCTCCCGATGACGAATGTGCGTGAACACACGGGTATTGCGTCATGAGTGCGCAACCCGGACACACCAACCGCCGCGTGCTCATCGTCGACGATACCGCGTCGATCCATGACGATTTCGCCAAGATCCTCAAACCGGCCACGGCTGAAGCCGACAGCCTGGATGAAACGGAAAGCCTGCTGTTCGGCGATGCGTCCTCCGCCCCCGTCGCACCGAAAGACCGTTTCGAACTGGACTCGGCCTATCAGGGCCGCGAAGCGCTGGACAAAGTCGAAGCCGCACTCGCCGCCGGGCGCCCGTACGCCATGGCCTTCATCGACATGCGCATGCCGCCGGGCTGGGATGGCCTGGAAACCATCGAGCGGCTGTGGCAGGTCGATCCCAAGCTGCAGGTGGCCCTGTGCACCGCCTACTCCGATTACTCGTGGGAAGACATCGACCAGCGGCTGGCCCTGACCGATCGCCTGCTGATCCTGAAAAAACCCTTCGACGCGATAGAAATCCGGCAGATGGCCAGCGCCCTGACGGTCAAGTGGCAAATGACCGAAGACGCCGCCATGAAGATGAACCTGCTGGAGCAGGCGGTTCAGGAGCGTACCCGGGAACTGTCCGACGCCAACATCATCGTGCAGAACAGCCCGACCATCCTCTACCGGTTGCGCGGTGAACCGTCGTTTCCGCTGATGTACATCTCCCACAACATCACCCGCTACGGCCATGTCGCGGCTGATCTGGTGGGTTCGGCCAACTGGGCGCAGACGCTGATTCACCCGGACGATCAGGTCAGTGTCGATACCGCCATGGGCCGGGTGCTCGATCGGCATGCCGAAGGCGCCACCATCGAGTTTCGCCTGCGTACCGGCGCGGGCGACTGGCGCTGGGTGGAAAACCGCTACATCCCGGTGCGCGATCACGACGGCCGCCTGCTGGAAGTCGAGGGGATCATTCTTGACATCACCGAACGCCGGCTGGCCGAAGAGAAAATGGCCTTGCTGGCCCGCACGGACGGACTCACCGGACTTGCCAATCGCGCCACGCTGATCGAGCGTCTGCATCAGGCCTTCGCCGCCGCGCGTCGGGGAGCGGCACCTTTTGCGGTGTTTTACCTGGATCTGGATCACTTCAAGCGGATCAACGACACCCTCGGCCATCCAGTCGGCGATCTGTTGTTGCAGGCAGTGGCGCAACGGATCAAATCCAATGTACGGGAAAATGACGTGGTCGCACGTCTGGGCGGAGACGAGTTCGCGATCCTGCAACTGGACGTCAGCGACCCGACCCAGTCTGCTGCCATCGCGACCAAGATCCGCGATGCGCTTCTGGAGCCCTACCAACTGGCAGGCAATGCCTTGCGCATTTCCGTCAGTATCGGCATCTGCCTGTACCGCGCCAACAGTCGGGATGCCGACAGTCTGCTGGCCGGCGCCGACATGGCGCTGTACCGCGCCAAGGAAACGGGGCGCAATCAGTACCAGTTCCATTCCGAGCAAATCACTCGCGAAGTCGCCGAGCGCATGGCCCTGGCCGAGGAATTGATGACCGCCCTGACTCAGGGAGGACTGAAGCTCGACTACACGCCGGAAGTGGACATGCACAGCGGCAAGATTCTCGGCATGGCCGCGCAGGTCAAATGGCAACATCCCAGGCTTGGTCTGCTGCCGGCGTCGGCCTTCGTACCGGCAGCGGAAAAGACCGGTGCAATCATCCCGCTCGGTCGCTGGATCCTGGATCACGCCTGCTGGCAGATGCGCCAGTGGCAAAACGAGGGTGTGGCGCCTCCGGTGATGGCGATCAGGATTTCCCTGGCGCAACTCAAGAGCGGCCCCGAACTCATCTATGACGTGCTGCGCACCACCGCCCGCTGGGAACTGGCACCGTGGGATCTGCGTTTCGATGTCACCGAAGCGACCCTGGCCCAGACCAAATGGACCCACAACGATGTGCTGCCGCGCCTCAGCGAGCTTGGGGTAAAGATCGCCATCGACGATTTCGGCACCGAATACTCATCGTTCGATTACCTGAAAACCTACCGGGTCAATCACCTCAAACTCGCCCAATCCCTGATCGACAGTGCGGCCCAGGATGAAGGCAGCGCCAATACCCTGCGAGCGATCGTCAATTTCGCCCGGGATCTGGCGATCGACATCAGCGCCGAAGGCGTCCAGCCCGCAGATCGGGATGACGCCCTCACCTCTTCGGCCCCGCTGAAAAACGTGCAAGGCCTTTGCTTCAGGGAAGCTGTCAGCCCCGAGCAAGCAGCCCGCCTGCTGAAGGACGGAAACGCGACTGCCCCGCTGCCCAGGGAGGATGAGGGATGAAAACACCTTTTCCCCAGACCAACCGGCGCATATTGATCGTCGACGATACCCCGGCGATCCATGATGACTTTCGCAAGATACTGACCCCGGACACCAGCGGTGCAGCAGACCTGGATACGCTCGAACAAACGCTGTTCGGCACCCGGCAATCATCGCACCTGACGTTCCAGCTCGACTCCGCCTATCAGGGGCAGGAAGCGCTGAAACTGGTGCAGCATGCGGTGGAAGAAGGCCGGCCTTATGCCCTGGCGTTCACCGACATGCGCATGCCGCCCGGTTGGGACGGCCTGGAAACCATCGAAAAACTGTGGGCGGTCGATCCGAATCTGCAAATCGCCTTGTGCACCGCCTATTCCGACTACAGCTGGGAGGCCATGGCCGAACGACTGGAATTCGGCGATCAGTTGCTGATCCTGAAAAAACCGTTCGACACCCTGGAAATCCGCCAGATGGCCAATGCCCTGACCTGGAAATGGCAGTTGGCCCAGGATGCGGCGCTGAAAATGCTCAGTCTCGAGCAGACCATCGAAGCCCGCGTGCATGAATTGCTCAAGGTCTCGCACCTGTTGCAGTACGACAGCCTCACGGGCCTGCCCAACAGCACCTTGCTCGGTGACCGTTTGACTCAGTCGCTGGCCGCTTGCCGGCGCCATGACAAACAACTGGTGGTGATGTTTCTCGGGCTGGATCGCTTCAAGCGCATCAACAATGCCCTGGGCCATCCGGCGGGCGACGAGATGCTCAAACGGGTCGGCCAGCAATTGCTCGCCTGCGTGCGCGAATCGGATTCGGTTTTTCGTTATGGCTCCGACGAATTCGTGGTGATGCTCAGCGACATCAATCACCCGCAGCAGTCGCGCAGCATCGCCGAGAAACTACTGAGCACTATCCGCACACCACAGACAATCGTCGGGCATGACGTGAGCGTCACGGCCAGTCTGGGCATCAGCCTCTACCCCGATGACGGGCTCGAGGCCATCGAGCTGATCAAGAAAGCTGAAACGGCCATGCGCAGCGCCAAGGAAAACGGACCGAACGAAATCGGCTTCTTCATCGAAGCCATGAACCAGCGCGCCCGGGAACAGCAAAGCATCGAGTCGGGCATTCGCCAGGCCCTGCAACGCCAGGAATTCGTCCTGCATTACCAGCCGAAAATCGAGCTGGCCAGCGGCCGGGTAGTCGGTGCCGAGGCACTGGTGCGCTGGCAGAAACCGGGGCATGGCTGGGTCTATCCCTCGGAGTTCATCCCGGTGGCCGAAGACAGCGGCCTGATCGTGCCGCTGAGCAAATGGGTGCTGGCCGAGGCCTGTCGTCATACCCGTGAATGGCAACAGGCGGGATTGCCGCCGATTCGCATGTCGGTCAACACCTCGGCCATCGACTTTCGTCAGCGCCATTTCGTCGAGGGCATCGAGCAGGTACTGGCACAGACCGGGCTCGATCCCCGTCTGCTGGAACTGGAGATCACCGAAGGTGTGCTGATGCAGAACGTCGACGCAACGATGAACGCGCTGGGCAGGCTGAAGGCGCTGGGGGTTCGGCTGGCCATCGATGACTTCGGCACCGGTTATTCCAGCTTGAGCTATCTGCGCCGTTTTCCCATCGATGTGCTGAAAATCGATCAATCGTTCATTCGCGGCCTGAGCCATGACAGCGGTGATGCCGCCCTGGTCGGCGCGATCATCAGCCTGGGCAAGAGCCTGAACCTCAACGTCATTGCCGAAGGTGTGGAAACCGCGCATCAGTTGGCATTTCTAAAAGCTCATCACTGCGAGGAAGGCCAGGGCTTCTATTTCAGCAAGGCCTTGCCGGCAGAGGCCTTCGCCCGTTTGCTGGAGTCTGCTCAACCTGGCACGTGGGGTGTTTCATGAATCGCCCGGGGACGTTGGTTCTACTGCTCGGTCTGTGCGCAAATGCCATCGCCGCACCGCTGGACGAGCCGCTGAAACCCTTGCCGCCAAAGCCGCACCTGGATGCCAGGCGGGTCGAGCTCGGGCGCCAGTTGTTCCATGACCCGCGATTGTCGATCAATAACACGCTGTCCTGCGCCAGCTGCCATCAACTGGATAAAAGCGGCGCCGACACCCGCGCCTTCTCCAACGGCTTCGATGGGCAACCGGTGGCGGTCAACACACCAACCGTATTCAACGCCAGCCTCAATTTCCGCCAGTTCTGGGATGGCCGCGTCGAAACCCTGGAAGAACAAAGCAACGTCGTGATCACCAGCCCCCACGAAATGGGCAGCGACTGGAACACCGTCGTGCAACGGATCGCTGACGACGCAGCCTATGGTCAGAGCTTTCGTGCCGCCTACCCCGATGCCGTGAGCCGGGCCAATATCCAGAATGCGCTGGCCACCTATGAGCGCACGCTGCTGACCCCCGACTCCCGTTTCGATCAGTACCTGCTGGGCAATACCGATATCCTGACCCTCGAAGAAAAATACGGCTATCAGCGTTTCAAGGAGTACGGCTGCATTGCCTGCCATCAGGGCGTCAACATTGGCGGCAACATGTTCCAGAAATTTGGCGTGTTCGGCGACTACATCGCCGATCGCGGTAACCCGACGGTGGCCGACCAGGGCCGTTTCAACGTGACCGGCGACGAAGCCGACCGCGCCGTGTTCAAGGTGCCGAGCCTGCGTAATGTCGCGCTGACCGCACCGTACTTCCATGACGGCTCGGCGCCCACCCTCGAACGGGCCGTGGACGTGATGTTCCAGTATCAGTTGGGGCGCATGCCGAGCGAAGAAGACAAGACCCTGATCATCCTGTTTCTCAAGACCCTGACCGGCCATCCGGAGGGCCAGCCATGATGAAGGTTTCACGCCGTGTCAGCCTGATGTTGATCGGGCTCGTCGCCGTGCTGCTGGCCTCGATCCTGGTGTTTCTCTACCTCAAGTCCAGCACCGAGCAGACGACGGCCTACACCGAGTCCCGGGACCTGATCCGCCAGATCAAGCAGCAGGACTCGCTGTGGGAAAACGAAATCCTCAAGGCGCGGGTGGCGATCTCCCACAATTACGACCCGCTGGTCTCGCCGATGAGCGAGATGAACCGCCTGTGGGAACGCTTCGACACCATGGAGTCCGGTCACGGGCGCAACGACTCGACACAATGGGACGAAGCCCACGAGAGTTTTCTCAAGGCGATGCAGGAAAAGACCCGGTTGGTGGAGCAGTTCAAGTCGCACAACGCCTTGCTGCGCAACTCTCTGGCGTTCCTGCCGACCGCCGAAGATGACATTCAGGCACAACTGGCCGGCCTGTCCGATCTCGACAAGATTCAGGTGCAGAACATCGCCACCGATACCTATGACCTGCTGCTCAGCGCACTGGAGTTCTCTCAGGTCACCTCCGACGACAAGGCCGCCGATATCGTCCTGGGCCTGAACAAACTGGCGGTGAACGCGCAACGCCTGCCCCAGGACTTTCAAGCCCCGATCAGGATCCTGAGCAATCACATCAGCCTGATCCTGCGCGAGCAGCCGATCGTCAACCGCTTGCTCGAGGAGATTGAGGCGGTTCCGGTGGCCGAGCGCCTGGACAACATCACCAACATGCTCAACCGGGATCAGCAGCGGGTCGAAAAAATCGACAGGAAATATCACTTCTATCTGCTGCTGTTCTCGGTCCTGCTGATGCTGTCGCTGCTGTGGCTGGCCATCCGTCTGATCCGCAGTTTCGCCGAGATCAACCGGGTCAACGCAGCCCTGCAAACCGCCAACGATGTGCTGGAGCAACGGGTCGAGGAACGCACCCGGGAGCTCAAGAACGCCCAGAGCGAACTGCTCGACGCCGCACGCCAGGCCGGCATGGCCGAGATCGCGACCAACGTGCTGCACAACGTCGGCAACGTGCTCAACAGCGTGAACATTTCCTCCGACCTGATCGCGCGCAAGTTACGCAACAGCAAGACCCTGGGGCTGGGCAAGGCCATGCAGCTGATCAACGAACACCCCGACGACCTCGGCCAGTTCCTCAGCGAAGACCCCAAGGGCAAATTGCTGCCCGGTTATCTCAATCAACTGGTCGTTGCCATCGCCCAGGAACAGCAGGAAATGGTCGACGAACTGAACCAGATGAACAAAAGTGTCGATCACATCAAGGACATCGTCGCCACCCAGCAATCCTATGCCGGGGCCAGCAGCCTGACCGAGCCGCTGTACATCAGCGAACTGCTCGAAGACGCCCTGCGCATGAACGCCGGAGCCCTGACCCGGCACCACGTCACAGTGGTCAAGGACTACGCCGAAGTGCCGCAGGTGATGGGTGACAAACACCGTTTGCTGCTGATCCTGATCAACCTGATCAGCAACGCCAAATACGCGATGTCCGACCTCAGCAACCGCCCGCGCACCATCACCCTGGGCGTAAAAATCGTCGACGGGAATTATCTGGAAATCAGCGTCAAGGACGATGGCGAAGGTATCGCCCCGGAAAACATGACGCGGATCTTTGCCCACGGTTTCACCACCCGCAAAGAGGGCCACGGCTTCGGCCTGCACAGTTGCGCCCTGGCGGCCATCGAGATGAACGGCCACCTCACGGCCCACAGCGACGGACCTGGCCAGGGCGCCCTGTTCACCTTGCAGATTCCGCTGATCGCGGTAACGGAGAACGCATGAGCGAATTGTCGAACCGCCGCATTCTGCTGATCGATGACATGCCGTCGATCCACGAAGACTTTCGCAAGATCCTCGCCCCGGCTTCAGCGCAGTCGGCAGAGATGGACGAAATGGAAGCCGCGCTGTTCGGCGAAACCGCCAGACCCCGGCGAGCGGTTTTTGAACTGGACTCGGCCTACGGAGGGGAAGAAGGCCTGGCCAAACTCAACCTGGCCTTGCAGGAACAATGTCCCTACGCCCTGGCGTTCGTCGACATGCGCATGCCCGACGGCTGGGACGGGGCGCAAACCATCGAAGCGCTGTGGCAGCAGGATCCGCAGTTGCAGGTGGTGGTCTGTACCGCCTATTCCGACTATTCCTGGGACGAATTGCTGGATCGTCTGCACGCCCATGACCGGCTGCTGATTCTGAAAAAACCCTTCGACAACATCGAAGTCCAGCAGATGGCCAACACCCTGCTGACCAAATGGCAGATGACCGAGCGCGCGTCGCTGCAAATGCATCACCTGGAACATCTGGTGGATCAGCGTACCGCCCAGTTCAAGCAGGCCAGCGAAGCCTTGCAGCGGGAAATCGACGAACGCAAACAGCTGGAAGGCCAGTTGGTGCAATCGGAGAAGCTCGCTTCGCTGGGGCAACTGGCCGCTGGCGTCGCCCATGAAATCAACAATCCGATCGGTTTCATTTCCTCCAACCTCGGCACGCTCGACGGCTATTTCCAGCAACTGCTGGCCATGCTCGGCGCCTATCACACCGCCGGGCAAACTCTGCCCGCCGAACTGGCTGGGCAGTTGCAGCAATTGCGCGAGGACCTCGAACTGGATTTTCTGCTCGAAGACATTCCGGTGCTGATCAGGGAATCCAAGGAAGGCATCGCTCGGGTCGGCCAGATCGTCAGGGACCTGAAGGATTTCTCCCGGGTCGACAGCCATCAGCAATGGCAGTGGGCCAATCTGCAACAGGGCATCGAATCGACCCTGAACATTGTCGCCAGCGAGCTCAAGTACAAGGCCGATGTGATCAAGGAATATCAGGAGCTGCCGGACATCGAATGCCTGCCCTCGCAAATCAATCAGGTCATCATGAACCTGGTGGTCAACGCGGCGCAGGCAATGGGCCCGGAGCGCGGTACCATCACTCTGCGCACTGGCGTGCAGGGTGAAACAGCGATCATCGAAGTGGCCGACACCGGCTCGGGCATTGCACCCGAGACCCTGCAAAAAATCTTCGACCCGTTCTTCACCACCAAACCGGTCGGCCAGGGGACGGGCCTGGGCCTGTCCCTGTCGTATGGCATTGTAAAAAAACACGGCGGTGACATTTCCGTCAGCAGCAAACCGGGATTCGGTACGACGTTCCGCGTGCAACTGCCGTTGCGCCAAACCCGGCCCGCGGCCTGATGCCTGATCAGGCCGCTTCCTGAAAGTCCATCTCCGGTGGTTGGCGACGGAAGCCACCGGTCAGCACCGCCAGATACAGCACACCAATCGCCAGCCAACTCAGGCCCAGATACACCGCCAGGTGATCGAGGCTGACCATCAGCCACAAGTCCGCCAGCAGACCGATGAACGGGAAGAGCAGGAACAGAACCAGTTCGCGCAGACCTTTTTTATCCCCGCCGATCCAGTAGTGAAAAATCACCGACAGATTGACCAGACTGAACGCCAGGAACGCGCCGAAGTTGATGAACGAGGTCGAGGTGGTCACGTCGAGTTTCAGCGCCAGCAACGCGACAACGGCGCACAGCAGGATGCTGTTGACCGGCGTACCGAAGCGCTCGTGCAAGGTGCCGAAAAACGACTTCGGCAACACGCCGTCACGGCCCATCGCGAACAACAGCCGCGAACCGCTGGCCTGCGCCGACAGGCCCGAGGCGAACTGACCGACGATCAGGCCGATCAGGAAGATCGACACGAACAGATCACCGCCGATGTTGCGCGCAATTTCGTAGGCCGCCGAGTCGACGCTGTCGAACTGGAACGACGGATGGGCGATCTGCACAAAATAAGAGACACCGACGAAAATCAGCCCGCCGATGAGGGTGATCAACATGATTGCCCGAGGGATGGTGCGGCGCGGATCGCGGGTTTCTTCGGTGAGCGTGCTGACTGCATCGAAGCCGAGGAACGAGTAGCAGGCAATGGCCGCGCCGCTCATGATCAGCGGCATCTGCATGTCGCCGTTGAAGAACGGTTTGATCGACCACAGCGGCGTGCTGGCATCGTCGCCGACGTAATGCACGCACAGTGCGACGAAGGCGATCAGCACCAGAAACTGCACCAGCATCAGCAAGGCGTTGATACCGTTGGCCAGTTTCAGGCCGATGATGTTGATCGCGCTGGTGATGCCGATGAATACCAGCACCCAGATCCACTGCGGAATCGACGGGAACGCCGACGCCAGGTACGCGGCGCCGATCAGCCAGATCGCCATCGGCAGAAACAGATAATCGA
Source organism: Pseudomonas sp. 22082 (assembly GCF_052046055.1). Lineage (NCBI taxonomy): Bacteria > Pseudomonadati > Pseudomonadota > Gammaproteobacteria > Pseudomonadales > Pseudomonadaceae > Pseudomonas > Pseudomonas sp. 22082. The sequence goes on along the minus strand of NZ_JBQEQB010000007.1, from coordinate 111,354 downwards.
GCAGCACCGCCCAACCGGCGATGAAGCCGAGTTTCGGGCTGATGGCCTTGCGCACATAGCTGTAGGCCGAGCCGGCCACCGGGAATGCGGCGGCCATGCGCCCGTAGCTCATGGCGGTGAAGAACATCGCCACCAGCGCCGCCAGATACGCGGCGGGCACCATGCCTGCAGTGGATTGGGCGAGGATGCCGAATGTGCCGAGGACAATGATCGGCGTCATGTAGGCGATGCCGAACAGCACCACCGACCCTGGCGAAAGGGTGCGTTGCAAACGAGCCATGGGCGACTTACTCCGGATTTTATTGGATTTATGGCAGAGGCCGAGTTCGGCGAATGTTTCGGGTGTTGCGTTGTTGTTTTTTGGGTAAGGCTTAAAGGTGCGTGATCGTTCCCACGCTCTGCGTGGGAACGATCAGGTACAACGGGTCAAGGGATCAGCAGCTCACGTACTCCTGAGGCGTGTTCAACCACCTCCCCCGGCAACCTCAACCGCTGATCATCCAGATACCGATAATCCTTGCGCGCCAGCTCCAGCTGAGCGAAATCCAGCTCGACACTGAACCGCCCTTCCTCACGCCCGGCCTCGAACAGCACCGTGCCCAGCGGATCCACCAGCGCACTGCCGCCGGCAAACATCAACCCGTCATCCCCGGCTTCCACACGGTTGACCATCAGCGCAAACGCCTGGTTTTCCTGGGCCCGGGCCATGATCGCGGTGCGGTGGGTCGGGCCGTACGGGTCCATGTTGCCGTTGGTCACGATCAACAACTCCGCGCCCAGTTGCGCCAGGGCCCGGGCCGATTCCGGGAACTCGATGTCGTAGCAGATCAGCAGACCGACCCGCACACCGTTCCACAGGCAGGTGGCGTAACGGTCACCAGCCTCGAACACACCGCGATCCGAGGCCCAGAGATGGGTCTTGCGATATTTCAGGGCGATGCCTTCGGGGGTAATCAGCAGCGTAGTGTTGTAGAAGCGGCCGTTGTCGTTCTCGGCCATGCCGATCACCACGGCGAGGTTGCGTTCGCGGGCGGCAGCCTGCACCGCGCTGACGGTCGGGCCGTCTACCGGCTCAGCGATCTGCGCCACGGTGGCGGCGGTCGGGAACCCCATCAGGTGGGTCTCGGGGAATACGATCAATTGCGTGTCGGCGGCGCAGGCCGCAATCGCCGCGAGGGCGCGTTCGAGGTTGTACGCCGTGTCTTTGTCACGGCCCGCCAGTTGGGCGAGTTCGACTTTCATGGGCAGTCCTTGTTATGGGCGCCGGGTGCCGAAAGATTGCCCGGCGGCTGTCTGTGGGCCAGTATGCTTCGCATTCGACCGGCCAGGGAATTACGCGGCCGGGGTAACCCGATAGGGGTAGAGGCATGACTCTTTCGTTTGACGACATCACCTGGCACCGCGCCGTCGGACAGTTGATCGACGCCCTCGACAAGCCGAATTTCTGGGCGCAACTGGTGCGCCTGCTCGACCAGTACGTGCCGTTCGATAGCTGGGTGGCGCTGCTGTTCAGCGCCGACCGCCACCCGCAGGTGTTCGCCGAATGCCCCGGTGCCGACGGCAGTCCCGATCAGCTGTTTCAGGATTACCTGCGCGGTCTGTACCTGCTCGACCCGTTCTACATCGCCTGCCGCGAGCAGTCGCGCACCGGGTTGTATCGCCTGTCGGAGGTCGCGCCGGAGCACTTCGAACTGACCGAGTATTACCAGCGATACTTTCGTCTGAATGTGGTGGCCGACGAAATCCAGTTCAATTGCCAGCTCGAGGGCGACCGCACGCTGTGCCTGTCGCTGGGCAGCCAGCAACGCTTCACCGGCGAGCAGATTGCCCTGTTGTCATTGATCCAGCCGTGGGTGCTCGGCCTGTTGCGCCAGCGCCTGCCCTATGAAATCAACGAAACCGTGGCATTGGCTCCGGCGCCTGCGCAACCGGACTGGCGGGTGCAGCTCGAGGCGTCGGTGCAGCAGCTCAAGGGCGCGCAGCTGACCGCCCGGGAACTGGACGTCGGGCGCCTGATGCTCAGCGGTTGCTCCAGTAAAGAAATCGCCCGTAAGCTGGAAATCTCTGTTGAAACCGTGAAAGTCCATAAGAAACACATGTACAGCAAGCTGGGGATCAAATCCCAGTCGGAGCTGTTTTCGATCTTTCTGCAGGCGCAGAACGCCTGACTGCCGCAAAAAAACCGTCCGAACCAAGGAAACCGTATGAGCCTGTCACTCCTGAGCCGCTACGCCTTCTTTGCCGTCTGCGTGATGTTCACCCTCGCCAGCCTGCCCTTTCTCGAACACGACTGGCTGTGGCCGATCACCGCCGTCACCGGCGTATTGAGCCTGATCGGTCTGTTCGACCTGCTGCAAAGCCCACACGCGGTGCGCCGCAACTATCCGATCCTGGGCAATATCCGTTATCTGGTCGAAGGCATCCGCCCGGAGATCCGCCAGTACCTGCTCGAATCCGACAGCGACGCCCTGCCCTTCTCCCGCGCCCAGCGTTCGCTGGTGTACTCGCGGGCCAAGAATGAAACCGCCGACAAGCCGTTCGGCACCCTGATCGACGTCTATCAGTCCGGCTTCGAATTCATCGGCCACTCGATGCGTCCGGCGCCGTTGAGCGACCCGAGCAGTTTCCGCGTCACCGTCGGTGGCCCGCAGTGCACCCAGCCGTACTCGGCGTCGGTGTTCAACATCTCGGCCATGAGTTTCGGCTCCCTCAGTGCCAACGCGATCCGCGCGCTGAACCAGGGTGCGAAACTCGGCAACTTCGCCCACGACACCGGCGAAGGCAGCATCAGCCCCTATCACCGCGAACACGGCGGTGACCTGACCTGGGAACTGGGCAGCGGCTATTTCGGCTGCCGCACCAGCGACGGCCGCTTCGACCCGGAACGCTTCGCCGCCCAGGCGCAGACCCCGCAAGTGCGGATGATCGAAATCAAGATGAGCCAGGGCGCCAAACCCGGCCACGGCGGGATCCTGCCCAAGCACAAAGTGACCCAGGAAATCGCCGACACCCGCGGCATCCTGATGGGCGAAGACTGCATTTCGCCGTCGCGCCACAGCGCGTTCTCCACGCCGATCGAAATGATGCATTTCATCCAGCAACTGCGTGAACTGTCCGGCGGCAAACCGGTGGGCTTCAAGTTCTGCCTCGGTCATCCGTGGGAGTTCATGGGCATCGCCAAGGCCATGCTGGAAACCGGCATCCTGCCGGACTTCATCGTGGTCGACGGCAAGGAAGGCGGGACCGGCGCCGCACCGGTGGAATTCACCGACCACATCGGCGTACCGATGCGCGAAGGTCTGCTGTTCGTGCACAACACGCTGGTCGGCCTGAATCTGCGGGACAAGATCAAACTCGGCGCCAGCGGCAAGATCGTCAGCGCTTTCGACATCGCCAGCGTGCTGGCCATCGGCGCCGACTGGGCCAACTCGGCGCGCGGCTTCATGTTCGCCATCGGCTGCATCCAGTCGCAAAGCTGCCACACCAACAAATGCCCGACCGGCGTCGCCACCCAGGACACCCTGCGCCAGCGCGCGCTGGTAGTGCCGGACAAGGCCCAGCGGGTCTACAACTTCCACCGCAATACACTCAAGGCACTGGCGGAAATGCTCGCCGCCGCCGGCCTCGATCATCCTTCGCAACTGTCGGCCAAGCATCTGGTGCGGCGCATGTCAGCGACCGAAATCAAACTGTTCTCGCAGTTGCACGTGTTCCTGAAGCCAGGGGAATTGCTCACCGGGGAAGTGAACGGCGAGTTCTACTCGCGGATGTGGCAGATGGCGCGGGCGGATAGTTTTGAGCCGCAGGATGGGGTGGCTGCCTGAGTGCTTATTGCATGTCGGCGTCCATGGATGCCGGCACAGAATCCGGGGCAAACAAATAAGCCGAAATGGGAGCGCCGTGGATCGTGATAGAGGGCGTGCATCCCTTGGCGAAAAGCGGCCTGTCAGCATGTAAATCGGCGTCTGTGATCCACCAGATCCTTTGGCTATGACAATCCAGAATCGTTACGCCGTCGAGATAGGTATTCATTACTGGATCCTGAATCAGGCTCAAGGCGTTGCGACGGGTGAGTTTCAAGAAGCCATCCATCGATGAGATCTCAAACCTGGGAGCGATGCCGGTGACGTTGAAATAAGCAAATGTCGGGTACCAAAAAGCGTTGGTTACTACGATTTCGTCTCCCGGGCGAGCTTTTTGATTCAATTGCGCCATCAACTGAGAAAACTGGGTGTCTCTGCGTCTCTCGGTTCCATTCAACCCATCTGTTTGCCAATACACCGTACTCAGCCCATGCAATTGCGCAAAGACGAAAAGCGGCAATGCCGCACTCGCCAACATAAAACGACGCGGCCACCAGATGTCCAAAGCGAGCGCCGCAATCATCGGCAGAGCTGGCGCGGTAAAAACCAGATATCGGGGTACAAGCAACGGTAGAAACAAAGAGATCAGGTAAACAGCAACCAGCGGGATAAAGAAATAGCCCACCAACAGAACACTGTATCGTCGCTCACCCTCGTTATTGATAATGGCTGTCACGGCACACGACACCACCAGAGCAAGGGGCATCAGGTGCCATAGACTCGGTTGGGAGATGCCGTCCCCCATTACGGTGAACTGCCAGACTAATGTCATTGCCCCCTGTAAGGTCACAGGCTCGATCCATCCCAAGCCCTCGGTGAGCGCAAGCTGCGATAAGAGGTGAGGTATCCAGGGCAAATATAGAAAAACGATGGCGACATTCGCGACTAACCATTGCTCTCCCGCCATTCTCGTTGCGTAGCGCTGCACTCCGCTTTGCCACCAAAACAGCCAATGCACCAACATGCACAAACCCGCGAAGTAGTGGGTATAAAACGCTGTAGTCATCAACAACACATACCAAGCCGCGAACCTGGTTTGCTCCGGCCTCCTGGCCCAACACACCAACGCCACCGTAGCGCCCATCAACCAGAACCCCAGCAAGGTATACATCCGCACTTCCTGACTGTAACGAACTGAAACCGGCAATAAAGCCAACAGCAATGCAGCCATCCACACCGCCCGGCGTGTGGCAATCAGGCTCATCAACTTGATACTCAGCAGCAACGTCCCGACATCCGCCAGTGCACTCAGCGCACGGGCCGGCAGCGCTCCTTCGCCCCACAGCAGCACCCAGTAATGCAGCAGGACGTAATAAAGCGGCGGATGCACATCCAGCGCCGTCAATGCCCAGATGCGTGTCGGTGTTTCTCGGGCCAGTAACAGACTGTAGGCCTCGTCATACCAGATACTCGGCACATCAATGGCGTAGAACCGGACGAACAGGGCGAGGGATACAACCGCCAGAAGGGCCAGTCTGTCGATCCTCAAGGAAGTGAACCCGGCGGAGGCGGCAACACTCGCAAGGCTTTTCATGCCTGACGCCCACGAAACAATACAAACCGGAAAAAGCAGTACCCCAGCAACAGATCCAGCAGTGAAAACACCGACACCGTCACCAGTCCGGGCAGACTCCATGCATCGGCGATCACACCTGTGCCGTAACTCAACGCCCCCATCACGCTGATAAACATCAGGTACGCCAGCACCGACGTTCCGGTCTCGAACGTGTAGAGCGCGTTCATGTAAAACGCGAAGGATGCGGCGATGCAAAACGCAGCGAAGTTGCTTGCCGCCTGATCGAGCTGAACCGCACTGGTCAGTACGAAAAAAACCTGCCAGTGGACCAGCGTTGCGGCGAGGCCGATTGCCGTTTGGGCGGGAAATCCTTTCCACAAGATCCTCATCGTCAATCCTTGCTGTCACTGCAACGGGCGGAGCTTTCACGCTAGGGCAAGGTACGGGTGCGGTCTACTGTCAGAAATTACAGGTAGGCGCTGGTTTCTGACCAACGGTCACCATTGCAATAACCGCCCGTGGGGCGGCTCTTTCATGACGATGAAGCCGTAGTCGCCGATCAGGTAGAGGCGGTAATAAAGGCTGTCCACCAAGGGTGGATAGCCCATCAGACCGGCGTGGGTCGCGTTGCGTCGTTCGCGTTCTGCAACCACATTGGTGATGCCCGCCGATGGCAGGGTTTCGGCGAGCATGAAGTAGTCGATGTTCAGCAAGTAACGCAGCACCGGCAGTTGTTTGAACGTCCCTTCCGCCCCCGCGAGCCAGCGGTCGGAGTACGTCACCGAGAGATAAATCCGTTTGGCTTCGCGCAGTTCTCGATGGGACGAGATGTCGTGGCTGAGGCTGTAGAGCGCACTGCTGGCGAAGGTTTTTTCCATCGTCAGCACCCGGCCATAAGCGAAGGACAGCGACAGCGTGGCCAGAAGCGGAATCGCCAACACCAAAGGCAACCGTTGATGCAGCGGCATCAACCCCAGCCAAGCCAGATAGAACAGCAGCATCAACAGCACGCCAAACCCCATCAGGGTGCGTGCGCCTTCGTTGAAATCGCGAAACAGCAGGGTCATGCCCGGCACCAGCAGCACAACCAGCGGCAATGCCAGCAGGCAACTGAAGCTCAGGAGCAAACCCTTGGCGCGCGGCATTTCGCGCTCGCGCACTTGGCGCCCCAACTGCACGGCGCCGAAGACGGCGCACAGCACCAACACAATACAAACCACCGTGTAGCCGCCGTGAAACAGCAGCGCAACCTTCTCCATCACCCGACCGATATTGACGCCGATCTGCAGCAACGGGTCAGCGCTCGGATTCAGCAATTGCGTGCGTCCGGCGTCAGTGAATGGATAGGCCGTGACGCTGTAGATCAGCACCGCCAGCAGCATTTGCGCCAGCCGCCAACCTGACCGGTGCTTGAGTTCATCCCACGGCACTTGCCGATGAACATTGCGCAGCAATTCCAGGCAGCACAACCCGAGAAACACATTCAGGCTGATCTGATACAACCCGATCGCCAGCGCCAGCAACACCGATGGCACCAGCCATCGCTGAATGCGTGAAGCGCCGCAAAAGGTGATTGCATAAATCACCGCGACCAGGCTCAGGGCCATGCCGGCGCCGTCGTATTGATAGGACAGGTTCTGCAACAGGAACGGGTTGTACCAGAGCGGCAACGGCACCAGACAACAGGCCAGCGTCGGTTCGGGAAAATAGTGGAAGGTCAGCCGGGTCAGAGCGAACGACATCGCTACGGTGGCGAGCAACAGCGGCAGTGGAAAAATATTCGGCGCAGCGCCGGTGAAGCTCAGCGCCTGATACAGCCAATCCATGAACAACCGCCCCTGCCCCGCCCAGGCGTTGCCAGCAGCGAGGGTGCGCCAGTTGTCGTCGATGTAGGGGAAATCGGCGAGGATCAGCGGCAGGATGTACAGCAGCGTGGCGAGCAGGAAGAACAGCACGACCTGACGGCGGCCGAGTTCTCTTACGAGAAAATCGCTGATCCTCATACCTGCGCCTCTTTTCACGGCTGCGCGGGAAACAACGTAGATAAACCTTCGAACATGACTCTGAATCAGAGGTCGTTTTTTGCGCTGATTTCAGACCAGCGGCATCAACTCACCCCCATGAAAAAGCCCCGGACTTTCGACCGGGGCTTTCAGGTTTCAGCGACAACGAATTACGAAGCCGAACGCATCGCGCCCTGTACCGAATCCTTCGGTTGCAGCTTGAACACGTAGAACAACACGGTCAGCAGCACCAGGAACGCCGGGCCTACATACAGCGCCACACGAGTATCCGGGAAGTACGCCATCAAGCCGACCACCAGCACCAGGAACGCCAGCGCCAGATACGAGCTGACCGGGAACAGCCACATCTTGTACTTCAGGCCCGCACGTTCGCTGGCGCTCAGGCCTTTGCGGAATTTGAGCTGGGCCAGCAGGATCATCACCCAGGTCCAGATCGCGCCGAAGGTGGCAATCGAGGTCACCCAGACGAAGACTTTTTCCGGCACCAGATAGTTGAGCAGCACGCCCAGCAGCAAGGCGAAGATCGACAGCAGCAACGCCCGACGCGGTACGCCGTTGCTCGAGGTGCGAGCGAATCCGGCCGGCGCCTGGCCGTTCTGCGCCAGGCTGTAGAGCATGCGCCCGGTGCTGAAAATGCCGCCGTTGCACGACGACAGTGCAGCGGTAATCACCACGAAGTTGATGATGCCGGCGGCGGTCTTGATGCCCAGACGCTCGAAGGTCATCACGAACGGACTGCCCTGGGTGCCGATTTCGTTCCACGGGTAGATCGACAGGATCACGAACAGCGCGCCGACGTAGAACAGCAGGATCCGCCAGAACACCGAGCCGATTGCATTCGGGATGGTCTTCTGCGGGTTCTTCGCTTCACCGGCGGTCAGGCCGATCATTTCCACACCGAGGTAGGCGAACATCACCATCTGCAGGGACATCAGCACGCCCGTCACGCCGTTGGGCATGAAGCCGCCGTGGGCCCACAGGTTGGAAATCCCCAGCGCCACGCCGTCATTGCCGAAACCGAAGGCGATGATGCCGATGCCGCCGAGCACCATGGCGATGATGGTGACGATCTTGATCAGGGCGAACCAGAACTCGAATTCACCGAAGGCCTTCACCGCGATCAGGTTGATCGAGCCCATGCTGACCAGCGCCGCCAGCGCCCAGATCCAGCGCGGTACATCGGGGAACCAGATGCCCATGTACACCGCCACCGCGGTGATTTCGGCGACGCAGGTTACCAGCCACAGGAACCAGTAGTTCCAGCCGGTGAGAAAGCCCGCCAGCGGGCCGAGGTAATCCTGTGCATAGCGACTGAAAGAGCCGGCAACCGGGTTGTGTACGGCCATTTCGCCGAGGGCGCGCATGATCACCAGGATCGCCAGACCGCCGATGATGTACGAGAGCATGATCGCCGGGCCGGCCATTTCGATGGCCTTGGCCGAACCGAGAAACAGACCGACACCGATACAGGCGCCGAGCGCCATCAGGCGAATATGCCGTTCACCAAGTTCGCGTTTGAGCGGACCGCCTTGAGCGGTTTCGCCATGGGGCGGGTGATTGCCGACTGGCATGGGGGAGTTCCTCGTCTTGTTATTGGATGTGACCACCGAGTGTTCAAGCGTCGGCCGATAAGCCTGCGCCTGGGTAAAACCGGCCCTGCTTCGTGGGCAGGATCGTCCCGCAGAAGCAACCTGCGGGATCAGCGGGGCGTGCAGTATAAAAAGCTTGCGACAGGTTTTTTCACTCTATAAGGCATCTGATTCAGACTTAAACCTCGTCTATTGCGAGGTTTACGAGACAAACCATCCTGCATTTCGAGGATTATTCACGGCGCAAATGGGCGCCGAGTATTGCACAGCAATGGTGCAACGTCATGCCGCGACCAAAGTCGCAGCTGCCTCAGGACCTCTCTGTTCCGGACTTTTCAGGCCTGCGATCACTTGCCGGAGGGTTGCAGCCGGATGTGCAGATTTGTTCAGGGTCCCGCCTTCACAATTTTTTCACCCGCGCCAACCACCGACTAAGCTTCAGACAAGTCCGATCAATCTGCGTGAATGGATCAATCGACTATGGGCGCTTTGTGGCAAACCGATTCGAGTGAAAAAGTGGTTCCGACTGAACGTGTGGATGAAGCGCCTTTACCTGAAAAACCCCGCCGCAACCGGCACGGGTGGAAGGCTTTCTGGCTTCTGGTGGTGATCATCGCGATTGTCGTGGGCCTGGCCGCGATGAAGGAAATGCGCACCTCGCGCTTTCAGTCCCGCGAGGTCAGCCAGTACGCCGCCAAACTCAAGTACGAATTGCAACCGGGGCCCAGCGAAGCGATCCGCTATCCGGGCAACGGGCCGTTCGACCTGCGCCTGGGCTACAGCTCGCTGGACGAGTTCCTGCCACGGCTGCTCAAGCGCAACTACGTAATCACCGAGCAGACGCGCTTCTCCCCGGCCCTGCTCAATTACACCGACAAGGGCTTGTTCGTGCCCTACTCCGAGAAGATCCAGGCCGGGCTGTCGATCACCGATTGCCGCGCAGCGCCGTTGTATCAGTACAACTATCCGCAGCAGCTGTACGCGAGTTTCGATTCGATCCCGCCGGTGGTGGTCAACAGCCTGCTGTTCATCGAAAACCGTTTTCTGCTCGACCCAAAGCAACCGCTGGCCAACCCGGCGGTGGACTGGCCGCGCTTCGGCATGGCCGCGTGGTCGCAGGTCGCCAAGTTGCTGCACTTGCCAGGGCAGTCGGCCGGCGGCAGTACCCTGGCCACCCAGCTTGAGAAATACCGCCACTCGCCCGACGGGCTGACGGTGTCCGGCGCGGAGAAAATCCGCCAGATGATTTCCGCCAGCGTGCGCGCCTATCAGGGCGGCCCGGACACCTTGCCGGCGCGGCAGAACATCATTCGTGACTACCTCAACAGCGTGCCGCTGTCGGCGGTGCCGGGACATGGCGAAGTGCACGGCATGGCCGAGGGCCTGCGGGTCTGGTACGGCGCCGATTTCAACGAGGCCAACCGCAAACTCTCCAGCTCGGCGACCGATCCGCAGTCCATGGCGGACAAGGGCCTGGCCCTGCGCGAAATGCTCTCGCTGATGATCGCTCAGCGCCGTCCTTCGCATTACCTGACCAAGGGCCGCGAGGAACTGGTCGAACTGACAAACAGCCACCTGCGCCTGCTCAAACAGAACGGTGTGATCGACGCCGCCCTGGCCGATGCCGCGCTGGCCAGCACCATCAGCTATCGCGACTGGCAGACCCAGCCGACGATTCAACCGATCGAGACCAACAAGGGCATCAGTGTCGCCCGCAGCCGGTTGGCATCGATGCTCAACCGTCCGCTGTACGACCTTGACCGCCTCGACCTCTCCGCCACCAGCACCCTGCAAGGCGAGCTGCAAACCCAGGCCACCGCCTATCTGAAACGACTGGCTGACCCGGCCTATGCGACCGAAGTCGGCCTGATGGGCGAACGCCTGCTGACGCCCACCAGCACTACTCAGGTGCGTTACAGCTTCACCCTGTTCGAGCTGACCCCGGACGGTTCACGTGTGCGGGTGCAGACCGACAGCACCGATCAGCCGTTCGACATCAACGAAGGCAGCAAACTGGAGCTGGGCTCCACGGCGAAAATGCGGGTGCTGACCACCTACCTGCAAATCATCGCCGAGCTGCATGACAAATACGCCGCCATGAGCGTGCCGGAGCTGAAGAAAGTCGAGGTCCCTGAACAGGATCGCCTGAGCCGGTGGGTGGTCGATTACCTGATCCAGAACAAGGATCGCGATCTGTCGAAATTGCTCGGCGCAGCCCTTGATCGCAAATACTCTGCCAGTCCCGGCGAAGCTTTTTTTACCGGTGGCGGGCTGCACACGTTTCATAACTTTCGCAAGGAAGACAACGGCCGCCTGCCGACCCTGCGCGATGCCCTGCGCGAATCGATCAACCTGCCGTTCATTCGCCTGATGCGCGATCTGGTGCGCTACACCACCTACTCAGGCCCCAACAACAGCGCCGAGCTGCTCAAGGACGACCGCGACCCAAGACGTCAGGAATACCTCGCCTCGTTCGCCGATCGCGAGGGCACCTCGTTCCTGCTCAAGTTCTGGAAGAAGTACCGCAACAAGGACACCCAGGCCCGGCTCGATACCTTCCTCGACAGCATGCGCCCGACCCCGATCCGCATGGCCGCCGTGCACCGTTACCTGCTGCCCAACGCCAGCCAGGAGGACTTCAACACCTTTGTGCGCTCGCACCTCAAGGGCGTAAAAATTACCGAGAAACTCACCGACGAACGCCTGGAGCGGCTCTATCTGGCCTACGGACCCGGCACCTACGACCTGCCGGATCAAGGCTTCATCGCCAAGGTTCACCCGCTGGACCTGTGGATGATCGGCTACCTGCTCAACCACCCCGACGCGACCTTCAAGGACATCGTCAAGGCCAGCCAGTTCGAGCGTCAGGAAGTCTACAGCTGGCTGTTCAAGAGCAGGCACAAGGGTGCACGTGACAGCCGCATCCGCACCATGCTGGAGATCGAAGCGTTCCTCGACATTCATCAGCGCTGGCAGAAAGTCGGCTACCCGTTCGATCACCTGGTGCCGTCGCTGGCCACCGCCATCGGCAGCTCCGGGGATCGCCCCGCCGCATTGGCCGAACTGATCGGCACCATCCTCAACGACGGTGTGCGCATGCCGACCCTGCGCATCGACAGCCTGCACTTTGCCGCTGGCACGCCTTACGAAACGAAACTGGTCAATGATCCTCATGTGGGCAAACGGGTGATGCCGTCCGAAGTCGCCACGGCGATGCGTGAAGCGCTGTCGCAAGTGGTGGACTCGGGAACCGCCAAACGTGTTTCCGGCAGTTTCAAACTGGCCGATGGAACACCGCTGACCATGGGCGGCAAGACCGGCACAGGCGACAACCGGATCGAAGCGATTGGCTCCGGAGGACGGATTCTCAGTTCGAAATCGATCAACCGCACGGCGACCTTCGTGTTCTACATCGGCGACCACCATTTCGGCACGCTCACAGCGTTCGTTCCGGGGCGCTCGGCCGAGAACTTCAAATTCACCTCGGCCCTGCCGGTGCAAGTGCTCAAGGGCATGGCACCGATCCTGATGCCGTACCTGCAACCGGGCAGCGACTCGCAGTGCCTGCCCCCTGCAAACACAGCGGTGGCGGCACTGAGTACGGGCACTTGAAACGGATTCAAAGCCGGGGTGTTATTTATATGTTTTATACATATCAATATTCAATGGATCCGCGATAAACCCCAGCATTCCCAAACAGGCTTTTGAACTAATCATTCCGAGTCTTGAACGTTAGTCTGAAAACTCACGACTTATTCAAGGCTTCACCAATGACTGCAATAAATGAATACAAAGGGCAACATTACGAATTGATAAAATCGCGTATCGACGCTGTTTATCTTGATATGCGCTGGCATCGAAACAATGCATTGCGACATGTTCCGCTGCATCGTCATATGTGGATGACCGATTTGCCGGCCAACCATGCCGAACGCTTGGACAGCGCCAACAAGAAGGCCTGGAGCACGCAGAACAAGGTTGACCGGATACTGTCGCGTTTGCAGGACATTCGTGCATTCGCCGAGCCATTGTTGCGGGCAAAGTTGTTTGAGCAATACAAAATCAATGTCGACGTCGAAAACACCTGTTTGCGACTGTATGTCCCCAAGGAAAGCAGTTGGTGGGTGATTCAAGTTTCAAAAGGATATAGCGCAAGAACCGTGTCGCTCCTCGATGCGGCCCTTCATAACTTCGCCTATGACGAAACATTCGCAAAAGACTCGGCTTTCGTCGTCAAGACCGATCCTGCGCGCGACCTGTTCGATGTATCACCGATCAATAGCCGGATCAGTGTCAGCCAGTTTCAGGCGCTGTGCCGCGAACTGGACATCGGCGCGCAGTACAAGGCCCACCTCGAAACGTTCCTGCTCGAGCGGGACCCGGCCTCTGTTGCCTATCTGAAACTCCAGGTCCAGCGCAGCCAGCAATCGGCGCTCAAGGCTGCCGCGCACATCGCGCTGGCGAAAAACGACATCAGCCGTCAGGGGCACGCACTGGTCCGCGAACTGCTCGAAGGTCGGCAGCAATTGAAGCTCGATCAGCAATCCATGCAGCTCTGCGATCTGGGCATGATGGACCTCACGCTCACCGGGATCCTGATCATCAGGCCCGATCCCGATACACCGCAGCGCTCACAGAAAATGATCGCCTATGTACCTCACGACCCCGAGCATCCGCTCAAGGAATACCCGTCCATCCCGGATTTCATGAACGAACTGAGCCGGCAACTGCGCGACAACAACGTCCTGCCATCGACCGGCATGAGCTACCGTCAGTTCTTCAGCCAGTTTGTCGATCACGAACAACGCGGACATTTTTTCGCCGATCTCGAGCAACGTCTCACGTACGTCAAGTGGTACCCGAGGGAGCCGGGCGATCCGCGGCCGTCCTGGCGCGAAACTCCGGTGAGCAATCCCCAGTTGCAGTTCAGCGCCCCGCCGATCAACCAGCCGCTGTGGACTCACCTTTACCAGCAACGACTGAACAAGATTCTCAATGACGCCCGGGGCATCGCGGTGCCCACTGCCGACGCGGACAGTCAGGCGCGCTGGGCCTGGTGGGAAAACTTCAAGAAAATCGCTTCGGATATCTTCAATGCAGCGCTGCTGGTGATGACACCTTTCGTACCGTTTCTGGGCGAACTCATGCTCGCCTATACCGCGTACCAGCTTACGAACGAAGCGGTCGAAGGCATGGTGGACCTGGCCGAGGGGCATTTCGCCGAAGTGGGCGAACATGTGCTGGGGGTGGTGACCGACGTCCTGCAACTTGCGGCATTCGGCGCCGGCGTGACGATCGGCAACACCTTTCGCCTGAAGCTTTCACCGCTGATCGAAGGGATGAGGCCCGTGCGCTCGTTCGACGGCAAGACCCGCCTCTGGCACCCGGATCTCACACCCTATGAGCAACCGACACTGGCACCGAACCCGACATCGAAACCCGACACCCTCGGTCTGCACCAGGTCGCCGGCAAAACCGTCCTGCCCCTGGAGGGCAAGCATTACCAGGTGCTGTACGACATCTCCAGCGACCAATATCGAATCCTGCACCCGACGCGCTCACAAGCCTACGCTCCCCAATTGCGCCACAACGGCCTGGGTGCCTGGGTCCACGAAGGCGAACGGCCCCAGGACTGGGAAGGATCAACCCTGATGCGACGGATCGGGCATTCCGTCGATGACTACACGCCCGCCGAGCTGGAAACACTGCGCCGCATCAGCGGCACGCCGGACGACTCGTTACGCCGGATGCATGTCGACAACGCCGCTCCGCCACCGCTGCTGGCCGACACCGTCGCCCGTTTCGATACCTGGGATCGAACCCGCGGTGCGAGCCAGCTCGTGCGTCACGGGCAACCCTTGCCCGCCGACTCCTACTGGTTTGAAACCATCGCGGCGAACCTGCCGGGATGGCCGGCGGATAAAGGGCTGAGAGTCTTCGAGCAAGCCGACCTGACCGGCAGCCACCGCCAGTACGGCAACGCCGCAGCGCCCTCCGACAAGATGCTGGACATCAGTCTTGCCGACCTGATGGCTGGCCGGCTGCCGGAGCGTCTGCCCGGTTTTCTGAGTGAATCCGACATGACCGCCGTGCTGGGCAGACATTACCCCCAGGACTTGCAGGTCCAGGCGCTGCGCAATCGGATGGCGCAAGCCGTCGAGGCGCGAACCCCCGAGATTTTCGATTACGAGTACCGACTCAGGAACCGCTCCGGCAATCCGCAGGTGAATCTGCTGCAGCGCCGACTCCCGCAACTGCCATCGGCGGTCGCTCAGCCCCTGCTGGAGCAGGCGACGCCTGCGGAACGACAGCTCATGTCCGAACAGCAACGCATTCCCCTGCGCCTGAAGAACCTGGCCCGTGAAAGTGCCTTCGAAGCGCGGGCGGCCCGTGCCGTCGAAGGCCTCTACGAACCGGCATTGCTGGTGCCCGATACCGAGCGACTGGCTCTCAATGCCCTGCGACTGCATGTCGACGCCTTCGCCGACTTGCGCATCGAAGTACGCGACGGCACCACTGAAGGACCGCTGCGTTGCCGTGCCGGGGCCGAAGACGCGACCAGCGTGCGAATCCTGGTCAGGGACGAGCATGGCCGCTATGAGGTGCACGATGGCGAGAACAGGCTGCTCCACGGTGCCGACAGTCTCTATGAAGCCGTCCTGTCAGCCCTGCCGGTGACAAAACGCAACGCACTGGGCTATCGCCCGGGGCAAGGGGAACTGTTCAGGCAATGGGTGATGGCCAAGGCGCATACACCCGCCGAGCGCCGGACACTGCTTGCCCGGCCACCCCTGCGGGCGTTCGTGCCCCGGCAGACCGAGCTGCTGGTGCAGGGCAAGGGGCTGTCCAAGGTACGCTGGCCGTTCACCGAGAAAACCGTCGAAACCAAGGTGCAGGAACTCTATCCGCACTTTGACCGGGGCGAGGTGGCTGCCTTCACCCGTTCGTTGCAGGCCAAGGGCGATCCCCACCAGGAAATCGAACGCCTGAAGCTTGAGCGGACAAACCTGAGGAACACCCTGGAGAACTGGCGCCAACGCTATCTGAGCGGATTCGAGCCGGACGACGCCGGCCGCCTGCCCGACGCCTACTGGGAGTTCGAGCGCAAGGGCGGTCGGCTGATCATGGAGCGTCTGGTGGATTGCTTCGACAGGATTGGCGAGGTGTTCGGCGAACGCGGCACCCGTCTGGAGGACGGTTACACCCTGGACCTGTCCTCACAGCTACTGCCGCACAATCTCGAACGCTGGTGGCCACCCTTGCCGGAACTCAAACCGTATCTGGAACAAATCACGACGCTGAGCCTCGATGCCCAGCAGTTCTCGTCCGGGCCAGGGGGGCTGCTCAAGAACTTTCCCAATCTGCAGCAACTCAGTGCCAGGAACTGTGGCTTGCGAAGCCTGCCCGAGAACATCGGCAATATGACGCAGCTCAGAACCCTGCGACTCAGTGACAACATGATCGAGCTGACGCCGTCCGCCATCGAGCAGATGCAGAGACTCGAACGCCTGGAAATCCTGCGACTGGACAACAATCCATTGGGCGACCCGCCGCCCGTGCAGCGCATGCCCTGGCTCAAGGTCCTGAACCTGTCCAATACCGATCTCAAGGCCTGGCCGCCCGGGGTATTCAGTCTTGCCCGACCGAAGGGCTTTTTCCTCGATCTGCGCAGAAATCGGCTGCGTTCCATACCCGACGTCGCCCCAGGCTCGGACAAGGCCCTTCTCATCGCCCGTACCCGAGTCGACCGGGAAAAACTGCCGCCCGACCTTCGCATGACTTACGAACAGTACCGGGAGTCCGTGGGGTTGATGCCTGCCGTCAAGTATCGGTTGCCTGCCGCAGATCTGCTGGAGAAATGGACGCCCGACGAAGATGCATCGCTGTACAGCGAATCACCCGGCATCGGTATCCACCGCGCAGAGGATTGGCATGAACTGATTAACGAGCCGGATTCCGAAGGTTTTTTCAAGGTCATCCAGGACCTGACCCGTTCCGCCGACTACCGCCAGGGGGGACGCGCTCGCGCACAACTGACCGACCGCGTATGGCGCATGGTGGACGCCATGACACTCGACCCGATGCTGCGCGAAGAACTGTTGCTCATGTCCACCGAACCGGAGGGCTGTGAGGACGCCGGCGCCCAACTGTTCAACAACATGGGGGTAAAAGTGCTGGCCACGGAAGCCTTGAGCTTCTCCACTACCCTCGCCGAAACCGAATCGCGACTGGTGACGCTGGCCAAAGGGTCGGCGCGCCTTGAGCAAGTGGGTGAAATTGCCCGTGCCGATATCAAGGCACGTGGGCCGGACAGCAACCCCGATCAGGTCGAGGTGCATCTGGCGTATGAAACCGGACTGGCCAGGCGTCTGGATCTGCCCTGGCAGTCCGAGGCCATGAGGTTTCGCCCGGTGGCAGGCGTCACTGACGAGGCGATCGACAAAGCCTACGGGAAGATCATTGCAGCCGAAGCCGGCGACGGGCTGGTCAATCAAATGATCGAGCAACCGTTCTGGGATCGCTATCTGCGCCAGACCTACCCGAGCGATTTCGCCAGTAATACAGCGCTGTTCCATGACCGGCTGGAGCTGCTGTCATTGCGCCGGGAATGGCAGCGGGCACCCAGCCAAAGCGAGCAGCAGACCCTGTTGAAAAGCCTGGTGAGACTGGCGGACAAACTGTCCATCCCGCTGGACCAGGTCCTGACGGAGGAGCCATTGACCGATGCCGTCTACGAGAGCCTGCAACGCGACATCGGTTACGAGGAAAAGGGACTGAGCAGACGCCTGACCCGCGAAGCCATGGCCCGGGCCGGGATCTGATCTTCGACCGGTGTACGTGAGGCAAGCGCGCAATACCCTTCGCAACGCCATGCCAGGCCCGGGATCACGCTCCCGGTGCCCTGGCATTGAACAGCAGCATCACGGTGCCGCTGTAATCCCCCGGCCGGAATCCTCCGGTCGGTTTCAACGGTTCTATCTCCAGCAGCACTCGCTTGCCCACCGCCGCCTCCTCCTGTGA
This sequence comes from Pseudomonas sp. 22082, assembly GCF_052046055.1. Lineage (NCBI taxonomy): Bacteria > Pseudomonadati > Pseudomonadota > Gammaproteobacteria > Pseudomonadales > Pseudomonadaceae > Pseudomonas > Pseudomonas sp. 22082. The sequence goes on along the minus strand of NZ_JBQEQB010000007.1, from coordinate 93,341 downwards.
CAGCACGAGTCGGGAAGGCACTTCAGGCCCGAGCACTACGCCATTGAAAGTGACCTTCAGCCAGATGTCCTCGCTCGACCTGCCGTTCGACAGATGCGCAGGGCTGTCCAGACGTGCCTCTATAGCGCTGGAGTCATGCCGCACATCGAAGTGCTTGCTCAGCGTGCTAAGCGTCTCGCTGCCGGGATTCCAGACCAGGCGCTGGACCCGGTGGATCCAGTCCGGTTCGGCGGGCACGATATAGAACGGCCGACTTGGAATCGTCAGGGACACCTCGAAAACGTGTTCCTCGCGGGCCCCCCATGTCGGGTGACTGGTCAGTGCGGTGATTGCCATCAATGCAAGGACGGCACATTGCTTGTTCATGTTCTTTACCTGCCGCGTCAATGGAAACCGCCGTCAGCGGCTCGTCACCCTCAAGTCTTTTTTGCTGTCGCCTTCGATCAACTTGAAGCGGTACTCGCGGCCCTTCTCCTTGTCGAAGGCAAACGTCTTGCCGGCCAGGATATGGTGCTTGGTGGTCGCGCCGCAGTCGGTTTCGTTACTCAGGGAACAGCTCTTGAACTCATCGACGATGACCACGGTGTTGCCGCTGTTGCGCAGCTCATAGCGATCGCCCGTTTCATTGACGACGGTCTCGAACCGGGCGTCCCTGGGCCGTACGAAAAAGATCGTGCCGAAACCGGTCATCAGGTTGACCCCGGCCGACAACGCCTCCTTGTAGGCGTCACGCTCCTGCTCGCTCACCACGAATTCATCCTCCTTCTCAGGCACCACCGGCACGAAACGCACCCGGAAATAGCGCTCGCGATCCCGCTCGCCCATGTACAGCAGGCGTGTGCCCTGCATGCCTTTGGTCGGCACGATCAACCGCGCCGGGCTGGCCATGAGGCCATTGCGCGACGCGCCGTCGGTGGCCGTCTCGATCGGGATTTCCTGCGGTTTGCCCTGATCGTCATAGACGATTTCCAGCACGTTGACCTTGACGAAGGCCGTGCTGTCGCCGCTGTTGAATACACGTTTGAGGTAGGTGCTCTTGTCACCATCCAGATAGTCGTACACCGTGCCGACATTGATCTGCGGCCCGGCCAGTGCGGGTCCGCCGAGCAGCCCGAGCAGTGAAAGCAGAAACAGGCGTGTCATCGTCTTCAACCTTTTGAAAGATGTAAGGGGTTGATCCGGAGGGTCAGACTTCCGAGTCCCAGATAATGGTGATGCGCCCCGTGAGCGTGTCGTTGACGCCGGGTCGCAATAGAAACTCGATGTCCCGCTGAGAAATCGAAAAATGCAGGTTGCCGGGCTTGCGGTCCACATAGTGGGTGGGCTGGAAAGGGCCTATCCATAAGTTGTGGCGCAGCGTGCCCGTCCAGCCATCGCCACCACCCGGGCCGACGATTCCCCCCGGCACACTGAGCTTGACGGTCGCCTTGGTGGAACGGCCTGTCGGACTGCGCAAATTGCACTCCTCACCGCCCAGCGAATCGCACGTCATCTGGATCTTGAAGCGTGACGACGCCGAGAGAAAGTAAGGCTGATCACGGAAGATCTTGGTCGGCTTGCGGCCGCTGTCGAGCCAGCTCTGCCAGCCCCCGGCCGGTTCAAGGGTGACCTTGTTGCCTCCCGGTGGCAGATCGACCTTCAGGGTGTGTTGTACATCCAGTACGAAATCCAGAGTCAGGTTGCTGTCGTCCGGGTACATCTGCATGCCGAGATCGAAATCACCACCGGGACCAAGGGTGTAGGACAACGAGCCGGTATAGAGCCCCGACGACATGCCCAGCGGATTGGGCGTGCGCAGTTCGTAAGCGAAATCCATCGTTCTGAAAGCCATCCCCGGAATCAGGAAAGCCGTTACCTTGGTACAGCTTGCTTCCACCGGCGTTTTCCAGAAAAACCGATACGTCGAAGGCGTGTAGGCACCCACGCCGCTGTACTGACAGGGCGCCGGCGCGTAAACCCAACTGCTGGTGGTCCAGAGTTTTTGATGACCTTCGAGGATGTCCGATACTCCGACCAGATTGGCGGCCGTATCGCTCAGCACAAAATCGGAGCCGATGCCGATGACCCGCACTTCGACGGTTTCGGTTTCCAGGGTGTCCCGGTTGGTGACTGTCAATGGCCTCCAGTTGGCTGGCACCTTCAGTGAAAGCGGAAAACCGGCTGTCATGAAGCGACTGGAAGTGAAACGAATCGGCAACTCGATACTGAACATCTGGTTGTCGACGCATTGATCCGGCCATACCGCGCAATAACCGCTGTTGGGCGTCTGGTTGATGAATACATTTTTGTTCGGATGCGCAGGATCAGGCTGGAACAAGGCACGGATTTCCTGATTCGCCGCCCCTGCCGGCGAGGCGCTCAGCGCCGCCAGCAACCCCAGCCAACACGTCGTTTTTTTCATGGTTTCAACCCGCCTTCTGCTCGGTAGAAGTGACATCGGCCAGGGTGTCCGGGGTGCACCGCAGATCACCGATCATCAACACGTTGTTTTCACTGCGATGGCTGTTCGCATCGAGGCGGAACTGACACAGCAACTGGTTGCCCTGACGCACTTCCAGGGTTGGCGCCCCGGCGTTCATTTCCATCGAGAAGAAGCCATCGACTTCCGTCACCCCCCGGCTCGCGTGGTTGATCACGTGATGGCCCTTGAGCGGCCGGCCCTGGGCATCGACCAACCGACCCAGCACAGTCAGGGTTCTCATCACCCGGACCTTGCGGTACTCCACCCCGCCCTTGTTCATGTGGTAACGGGTCCGCGCCGGCTCAATGGTCGCGGCCGGGGCGTGATTGCCCTGGAAGTCGAAGCTCACCGAACTGTTCTGGTACGCGGTGATCGGGATGAAATTGCGCCCCGGTTTCAACGCCGCGCTGCCGCCGCTGTAATCGTCGGCGCGCAGGGCGATACCATCGATGTCCGACTCGACGTCGACGATCATCCCCGCGCCGCGGGTTTCGCTCTGACTGGTCAGAATCATCTGGTCGGCGCCCATGACCAGCGTGCTGTCGAGGTTCAGGCCACCGGTAAAGTTGCCGTTGTAGGAGGAGCGCTGCACGAATCCGTCGCCATAAACGACATCCGTGTGGAAACTCGCCAGGCTCGACAGGCCCACGCCATAGGTGTCGCTCAGCGCGGTGACCGACACGTTCTGCAGCACGTGATCCTTGAAGTCCTTGCGCCAGCCCAGGGACGCATTGTTGTCACGCCCGCCTTCACGGGCGGTGCGCGAACCGATGCTGCCGGTGATCTGCTGGCCGGGCGGCCCCAGAGCCAGATTGATACTCAGATCGACCCCGCGATTACGCTCGTCACCGCTGCTGAAAGTGCCCGGTCGGTCAAACAGCGACAGACGCCAGTTGGCGTCGCTGCCCAACAGCGTCGTGCGCTGGGTCCAGCCAAGATCCACGCCGACGCCTTCGGTGTTGCCATCGCTGTGGGAAACCCGGGCGTTGAGCGAATTGCGGCTGTCGAGTCGATGGTTGAGTGCCAGCGATGAGTTGCTGGTCTGCCCGACGAACACATTGCGCTGGCGAATCCGCGTGCCATCCGGCAGGGTTTCGTAGAGATCGGTGGTGTCGAGCCAGCTGCGGTTATGGCTGACCACCAGACTGCCGGCGCCGTAGTTGTACAGCCCTTGCAGGTCAAGGCCGGTGCCATGGTCCTGGGTTTCATAGATGTTGGCGAACAGGCTGACGCTGTTGGCCAGCGTCCAGTCGATGGACGTGCCGTACTGCAAGGTGTCGCGTATCTGGCGTGCCGAGAGGCCGAGAATCATGCGCGGGTGCAGCAGATAGTTGATCGAAGCGCCGGCCGTGGGATCGCCGGTGACCTGGTTGTCCCAGTTGCTCAGCAGTTTGCTTTCCTCACCGGCAAACAGGTTGTAGCGCCAGCGGTCATCGAGATTGCGCCAGTTGTTCGGCTTGTAGACCAGCTCCTGGGTGGTCGAGGTGATCTGGCCGTCCTCGATCAACCGCACCTCCACGTCATAGATGCCGCCCGGCAAGGGACGCGTGTCGAGGGTTTGCAGGCCCGCGGGCACCGACTGGGTGTTGATCAACAAACCGTCACGCAGGATCTCTACCGACGCCTGACGGTTGGCCGTGACGTAAATCGGGTACACGCTGGGCTGAGGCGAATTGATCGCCAGACTGTCGGAGCTGCCATACATCACCCCGACCGTGGTGTCGGGGCTGGCACCGAAGGAACGAGGCTGGCGCATCAGGCCTTCGGAGGCCGGCGTGAAATACCCCAGACGCAGGAAACTGCCCTGCAGTTCGCGCTGGGTGTGCAGCTCATGGACGGCGTGATAAAGCTTGTCGTCCGGGCCGCCGAGGCGGGCCAGCTGCATGTTGAATGTCTGGGTCCAGTTGCCCAGGCTGCCGCTGGCCGCCAGGCCGAAGCGCCCGCCCAGATCCTGATCCTGGCCACCATTGAGGTTGAGCTGGTTACGCACGATCAGGCCGCTGCTGCCACCCTCGGGTTGCTCATGGAAACGCTTGGCCTCGGTGTCACGTTCGGCATTGGCCGTCACGATCGACACCAGCGAGCTTTCCAGGTTGTAGTGCAGCGCAAGCATCTGCTCGGGGCATCGTCCGCTACAGGCACCCAGTGCGACGCCGGGCTTGAGATAGTCGGCCCAGACGTCTCGCTCGAAGGCGCTGAAACGGCTGTCGCTGGTGTCGGTGAATTCCAGCAGCGTCAGGCGATCGTCACGGGACAGCACCACCATGGCCTCGCCCAGAGGCTGTTGGTCGAGTTCGACCCGTACCGCCAGCGGAACATCAAAAAAGTGCTCTTCAAAATCCGCCGGCAAACCTTTGGCCTGCGCCAATAAACTTCGCGGTGTCGTACCAGAGGCGGCAGGAGCCGCCATGGCTGCGGCACAAAACAGCAACGCAAGTGCAGCCGCGATGGGCGTCATCGGGAACATGAACAGTTACTCTGATTGCAAACAGACAAGAAGTCCGACTGACAGAAACTTCCGTCAGCCGGATTTTGTTACTTCCAGACGTTAGAGCGAGCCGAGTACCGGATCCACGGCATCGAACATCATGGTGACCGCGCCGGTGTAATCACCCGGGGTGAAAGTGGAGCCTTTGGCGGTGATGCTGATCGGTGCGCGATAGTTCACATTGGATTCGGTTTCACCGACCACCAGTTGCGGTGTCTGGGTGAGCACGACGTTGTTGAACTTGACCTCCAGATCGATGATGCTCGAGCCGCCCACCAGCTTCGGCACGCCTTCCAGGTAACCATGCACCGAGCCGTTGTTGTTACGAGTGTCGAAGAAGCCGTTGACCGGTTTCATGCTGCCGGTGATCGGGCTGAAGCTCATGTCCTGGTCCTTGTTGACCAGATCCGGATCGACCGGAACCACATAGAAACCATTGGTTGGAACGTGAGCGATCAGGCTGATGGAGTGACGGGCTTCGCCGGCAGCAAACGCCATGGAAGAACCCAGTGCCAGAACAGCCAGTGGAGCAGCGAGTGCGATTTTCTTGAACATCGTTCATTACCCTGTCTTTATAAGATTGAGCATTGAAAGTTCAAACAACGCCGGCCGATATCGACGGTGTGGCTTTGAAGTTTCAACGCCGGGGCATGATCGACTGTTCGCCATTGAATGTAAGCAGGCAACTTCCCACGAACGCGTAGTTAATCAACCCTGCAACTGGAAAGAAAAAAGAACAAAATCTTCAAATATAAAACAATGACTGTAAGTTATAGACTACCGACACTTTTCTCTGAAAAACCATACAGCAACTTCAGCAAGAAGAATGGGGGGTCGAGTGCAAATTAGAACATAAGCTCAACGATTAATAGAGTGATGACTTTAACTTTTTAGTTATGGTCGTATCGATGAGGTTTCCAGACTCACTGCCACGCACCGTTCGTCGCTGGCGTCGTCTTCGGGTCAGAAAATCCTTGCTCGCACGAAAAGATATATCTTAAGTTGTATCTAAATACGACGAGAGAAGACTGAAATGAGAGACCATCATTCCCCCCACCGTGAGCATGGCGACAGCCGTGACGGCTTCGAAAAACGCCACGGCCGCGAGCGCGGCGGTCGCGGCCCACGGGTGTTTGCCCCCGGCGATCTGAAACTGCTGTTGCTGGCGCTGATCGCCGAACAGCCCTGCCATGGCTACGACCTGATCCGCCAGATCGAAACCATGTTCGACGGCGCCTACAGCCCCAGCCCCGGCGTGATCTACCCGACCCTGACCTTTCTTGAAGAAAGCGAAATGATCAGCGGCGATGCCGAGGGCGGGAAAAAACGCTACGCCGTGACCGATGCCGGTCGCCAGTCCCTGAGCGAACAGGCGGTGGCCCTGGACGGTGTGCGCATGCGCATCGACGTCAGCAAGCGCTCGCTGCGCGGGCATGATCGCCCGCCGGAAATCCACGAAGCGGTGCATAACCTGCGCCATGCCCTGCAGATGCACCACGGACGCTGGAGCCCGGAAGAAATCCTGCGGGTGCGCGACCTGCTCAATGACACCGCCAAAGCCATCGTCGACGGCCCCGCCGTTCAATCTGCCCCGGAGAAAGCCGAATGACCGCAGTCGATACCCAAACCATTCACCGCGTCATGCATGAAATCAAACGTCGTCGCCTGGAAGTCTTGCGCGTCGTCGACCTGACTCCGCGCATGCGCCGCATCACCCTCGGCGGGCCGGAACTGGCCGGCTTCATCAGCCTCGGTACCGACGATCACGTCAAACTGCTGTTCCCGCAGAACGCCGAACAGGCCGCCGCGCTGGAAACCCTGGTGCTCGGCGCTGGCAAGAGCGACGTGCCGATGCCCGAAATGCGCGACTACACCCCGCGCCGCTACGACCTCGACAAGCTTGAGCTGGACATCGATTTCGTACTGCATGGCGACGGCCCTGCCTCGACCTGGGCGGAGCAGGCCAAGCCCGGGCAATTCCTGCACATCGGCGGCCCGCGTGGCTCGATGATCGTGCCGGACATCTTCGACAGCTACCTGCTGATCGGCGACGAAACCGCCCTGCCCGCCATCGCCCGCCGCCTCGAAGGCCTGGCGGCCAATCGCAAGGCGCTGGTGGTGATCGAAGTGGAAAACGGCAAGGAGCAGCAAACGCTGGAAAGCGCGGCGCAGGTCAACGTGATCTGGGTACTGCGCGAAGGCGGCAAGGACAACCTGCTGACCACTGTCAAACAATTGCAGGTGCCCAAGGGCAATCTGTATGCGTGGGTGGCGACCGAGACCAAGGTTTCGCGGCAGATCCGCCGGGTGCTGCTCGATGAGCACGGACTCGACGAGAAGTTCGTCAAAGCGGTCGGTTACTGGCGCGCAGAAGGCTCCGAAGAAGAGTGAATACGAGCGGCGGCGCTGCTAAAGGCGCCGCCCCTGCCAGCGGTCGATGCCAATCACCAGCAACGCAATCAGCACAAACCCCAGCAGAATCCCCCCGGCATTGATGAACACCTGTGGATAACCCAACAGCGCCACGTCGATGAACGGGTACGCGTAAGCCCCCAGCAAATGCCCGCGCAACAGCGCATAGGCGAAGTACACCAGCGGATAAATCAGCCACAGCGGCAGGTGCTTCAGACGCAAGCTGCCCTTCGGCACGCACAACCACCAATAAGCCAGGAACAGCAGCGGCATCACGTCGTGGAGCAATTCGTCAGCGATAAACTGCCAGCCCTGCGGATGCCACAGATGTCGCAGCAGAATGCTGTAAGCCAGGCCCACCACTGCAATGCTGACGGTAATCCCGCTGCTGACCCAGGGTTGCAGAAACCAGCGTCGTGCTGCGGATTCGCGATCGGTCACGGCGCAGGTCAGCACCACCGCCACCAAGGTGTTGGTGAGCACGGTGAAGTAACTGAAGAAACTCACCAGCCCGCCCAGCAGGCTGGCGCCGACACTCAGCCGGGCGAAGAAAATCAGGTACAGCTGAATCCCCAGCCCGGCCCAGCCCAGCACTGCGGCCGAAGTGATCAGGCGTCGCCGCCATACGGCGTTCATCTCAGAGCGGACGCTTGGTGCGCATCAGCTTCACGTACAGCCGCTCGACTTTCTCCCGCGCCCAAGGTGTCTTGCGCAAAAAGGTCAGGCTCGACTTGATGGTCGGATCGCTCTTGAAGCAACGGATGTCGATGCGCTCGGCCAGGCCCGACCATTCGTAGTGGGTCACCAGCGCATTGAGGATCTGTTCGAGGGTCACGCCGTGCAGCGGATCGGGGTTGTGGTCGTTCATGCCGGGCCTTTGGGCGAAGTGAAAATACAGAAGCCGCGCACCTTAGCCGAGGGCATGGGCGGGTGGAAGGCCTTGGGTTAAATGTAGGCCAACCGGAGAAGATCGCAGCCTGCGCCAACGCCCGCAATGCGCTGTATTGCCGCACTGTTACCGAATCCGAAAGGGTTCATGTCTGCAAAAGCCCTTTGTGTTTTTGTAACAGGACATTATCCTGCCGCCCTTCTGCTGAACCGCTTCACTGCCTGCGTCAAATCGTAGCGGCCAGCTTATCCCCCAAAAAGATCAAGAAAGACCCTATTCATGCCCGATTTTCCGTTCTCCCGAGACAGCGCTATCTCCACCCTGCGCCTGATCGGCGGCTGCACCGCCCTTGGCCTCGCCACCTGCACCCAGGCCGCCCCGGCCTTCGACAGTGAATCACCGTGGATGCTCGGTGACTGGAACGGCACCCGCAGCGAACTCTCGGCGAAAGGCATCGACTTCAAGCTCGACTACACCGGCGAAATGGGCAGCAATCTGCACGGCGGCTACGACCACGACCGCACCGCGCGCTACAGCGACCAATGGGGCCTCGGCACCCACCTGGACCTGCAAAAGCTGCTGGGCTGGAACGACGCTGAATTTCAGCTGACCGTGACCAAACGCAGCGGCAACAACATCAGCAACGACCGCATCAACGACCCGCGCGTCGGAGGCTTCACCTCGGCCCAGGAAGTCTGGGGCCGTGGCCAGACCACCCGCCTGACGCAGATGTGGTACCAGCAGAAATTCTTCGACCAGAAGCTCGACATCAAGGTTGGCCGCTTCGGCGAAGGCGAAGACTTCAACAGCTTCCCGTGCGACTTCCAGAACCTGGCGTTCTGCGGTTCGCAGGTCGGCAACTGGGTCGGCGGCATCTGGTACAACTGGCCGGTCAGTCAATGGGCGCTGCGCGTCAAATACCACCTGACGCCAGAGCTGTACGCGCAAGTCGGCGCCTATGAGCAGAACCCGTCGAACCTTGATCGCGGCAACGGCTTCAAGCTCAGCGGCAGCGGCACTCAGGGCGCGATCCTGCCGATCGAGCTGGTGTGGAAGCCGAAGCTCAACGGCCTGCCGGGCGAATACCGCGCCGGTTACTACTACAGCAACGCCAAGGCCACCGACGCCTATAAAGACAGCAACGGCCAGCCCGCTGCCCTGAGCGGCGAAGCCTATCGCAGCGCTTCGAGCAAACATGGCGTGTGGCTCGGCGTGCAGCAACAGATCACCAGCGTGGCCAGCGACAACTCCCGTGGTCTGAGCGTGTTCGCCAACGGCACGATGCACGACAAGAAGACCAACGCTATCGACAACTACGTCCAGGCCGGCGTGGTCTACAAAGGCCTGTTCGACGCCCGTGCAAAAGATGACATCGGTTTCGCCCTGGCCCGCGTTCACGTCAACCCGGCCTACCGCAAGAACGCCGAGGCGACCAACCAGGCCCGCGCTGTCTACGACTACGACGATCCGTCCTTCCTGCCACCACAGGACACCGAATACAGCGCCGAACTCTATTACGGCGTGCACGTCACCAACTGGCTGACCGTGCGCCCGAACCTGCAATACATCCGCCATCCGGGCGGTGTGGACAAGGTCGATGACGCGCTGATCGGCGGGATCAAGATCCAGTCGTCGTTCTGATCCAGCGCACGCGGCTCAGTCCTGCGAAAGAAATTCGATAGCAAGACAAGTTTTTATCTGAACCATGCCTGCGCCCAATCGTCATCTAAAGTGACTACAGCGCGGGACTACATAAACGTCACGGAGAATCACACTATGAGCACTGAAGGTGCTTCGAGTCGAAGCCGTCTTCTGCCGAACCTGCTCGGCATTCTGCTTCTGCTGATGGGCCTGGCCATGCTGGCCGGGGGAATCAAGCTGAGTACGCTCGGCGGCTCGCTGTATTACCTGCTGGCCGGTATCGGCATCACGCTGACCGGCATTCTGATGCTGATGCGCCGTCGCGCAGCATTGGGCCTGTACGCCATCGTGCTGTTCGCCAGCACCGTCTGGGCGCTATGGGAAGTCGGTCTGGACTGGTGGCAACTGGTGCCGCGCCTGGCACTGTGGTTTGTCCTCGGTTTCGTGATGCTGCTGCCGTGGTTCCGTCGCCCGCTGCTGCTCGCAGGCCCGGCGCCGATGGGCACCGGCGGTTTGACCGTGGCCGTGATTCTGGCCGGCGTCACCGCCCTGGCCAGCCTGTTCACCCACCCGGGCGAAATCTTTGGCGAACTGGGTCGCGACACCGCCGACACCACCAGCACCGCGCCAGCCATGCCTGATGGCGACTGGCAGGCCTATGGCCGCACCGAGTTCGGTGACCGCTACTCGCCACTCAAGCAGATCACCCCGGCCAACGTCGGCAAGCTGCAGGAAGCCTGGCGCATCCAGACCGGCGACCTGCCGACCGCCGATGACCCGGTCGAGCTGACCAACGAAAACACCCCGCTCAAAGCCAACGGCATGCTCTACGCCTGCACCGCCCACAGCAAAGTGCTGGCGCTGGACCCGGACACCGGCAAGGAACTGTGGCGCTTCGACCCGCAGATCAAAAGCCCGGTCGGCTTCAAGGGCTTCGCCCACATGACCTGCCGTGGCGTGTCGTACTACGACGAAGCCGCGTACGCCAAGTCTGAAAACGCGGCGTCCGCTGTCATCTCCGAGGCCGGCAAAGCCGTCGCCCAGGCCTGCCCGCGTCGCCTGTACCTGCCGACCGCCGATGCACGCCTGATCGCACTGAACGCCGACACCGGCAAGATCTGCGAAGGCTTCGGCACCAACGGTGTGGTTGACCTGACCCAGGGCATCGGCCCGTTCACCGCCGGTGGCTACTACTCCACCTCGCCTGCCGCGATCACCCGTGATCTGGTGATCATGGGCGGCCACGTCACCGACAACGAATCGACCAACGAGCCATCGGGCGTGATCCGCGCTTTCGACGTGCGTGACGGTCACCTCGTCTGGAACTGGGACAGCGACAAGCCAGACGCCACCGAGCCTTTGGCGCCGGGCGAAACCTACAGCCGCAACTCGGCCAACATGTGGTCGCTGGCCAGCGTCGATGAAAAACTCGGCATGGTTTACCTGCCACTGGGCAACCAGACCCCGGACCAATGGGGCGCCGACCGCACCCCGGGCGCCGAGAAATTCAGCGCCGGCGTCGTGGCACTGGACCTGGCCACCGGTAAAGTGCGCTGGAACTACCAGTTCACCCACCACGACCTGTGGGACATGGACGTCGGCAGCCAGCCAACCCTGCTGGACATGAAAACCGCCGACGGCATCAAACCTGCGCTGATCGCTCCGACCAAACAGGGCAGCCTGTACGTCCTCGACCGTCGCGACGGCACGCCGATCATCCCGATCAAGGAAATCCCGGTTCCCCAAGGCGCCGTGAAAGGCGACCACACCGCCCCGACCCAGGCCCGTTCGGACCTGAACCTGCTGGCCCCGGAACTGACCGAAAAAGCCATGTGGGGCGCCAGCCCGTTCGACCAGATGCTGTGCCGCATCCAGTTCAAGGAACTGCGCTACGAAGGCCAATACACGCCTCCGTCGGAACAGGGCAGCCTGATCTACCCGGGTAACGTCGGTGTGTTCAACTGGGGCGGCGTCTCGGTCGACCCGGTTCGCCAGATGCTGTTCACCAGCCCGAACTACATGGCCTTCGTCTCGAAAATGGTGCCACGCGAGAAAGTCGCCGCCGGCAGCAAGCGCGAGAGCGAAACCGCTGGCGTACAGCCAAACACCGGCGCGCCATACGCGGTGATCATGCACCCGTTCATGTCGCCACTGGGCGTACCGTGCCAGGCTCCGGCCTGGGGCTACGTCGCCGGTATCGACCTGACCACCGGCAAAGTCGTCTGGAAACGCAAAAACGGCACCAGCCGCGACAGCTCGCCAATCCCGATCGGCTTCACCCTGGGCGTGCCAAGCATGGGCGGCTCGATCGTCACCGCCGGCGGCGTCGGCTTCCTCAGCGGCACCCTCGACCAGTACCTGCGCGCCTACGACGTGAACACCGGCAAAGAACTGTGGAAATCGCGTCTGCCTGCCGGCGGCCAAGCGACCCCGATGACCTACACCGGCAAGGACGGCAAGCAATACGTCCTGCTCGTGGTGGGTGGTCACGGTTCGTTGGGCACCAAGATGGGTGACTATGTGATTGCGTACAAACTGCCGGAATAAGTTGTAACGGCGGTAAAGAGAAAGGCGATGCCCTGTGAGGGGTGTCGCCTTTTTTTGTGGGCTGCGGTTTCTCAACGAGGTGTTTATGTCCTACAGAAGGGGTGTTTGCGGGGGATGTTTCTGACATGTCGCGTCGGTTGTCGCTCGGAAATGGGGTGGATAGGCTTTGGGGGTCGCTGAAACATTCAGCGAACGGGCGTCGCAGTCCGTGCAGTTCACTTGGTGCATAATCGCCACCCCAAACTGGAGTGCTTCGGTATTTCTCGTTTGCTTATGGTGGCTGTGCGCGGGATACCTTCGGGTATGCCGGGTTTTCAGGTGGACCGGTCTGCGACCCCGCGCACAGCTACCACCCTCCGTCGCGTCGCAGCGATTCGTGGTAGCTCAAATTGCCACTTGGAGTTCCATCATGAAAAAACCAACACCAAATCCACCCGAAACCAACGACACCTCACCCTACGAATCCGCCGATTCGAAGAAACTACACGAAGCCGCCGAACGCGCGCTCGACCACCACTTCAACCCCATCCCGAAAAAATGCCCCGGTCGCCGACCGAGCCAGATGTTTCAGATCTCGCCGGACATGGACGATGAAACCCTGCTGGCCCATGCCTGTGAGTCTTTGGCCACCGCCAGTGTCATGGCCAGTGATGTAGCGGCTTTTGTCGATACGCCGCAGCGGCATCGGATCCTCGGGATTCAGCAAGTGATCATGCTGGCGGAACTGGCTGTGAATCGGGTGCTGGATAATGTCGAGGTCAGTCGATATCCGGCATAAATGCTGATGAGGTCTCTGCGGGAGTCAGGCTTGTGGTGAGTCAGTCAGGACGCTGCCCTCACCCTAGCCCTCTCCCGGAGGGAGAGGGGACCGACCGAGTTGTCTGGGAGAGGTACGCCGACGTGAGATACCGAGTCGAACTCAGGTTTTAGAGCCCCAATCGGCTCCCTCCTCTCACCATCACCTTCTCCCTCTGCTCTTCCCTGCTCTTCACCACTCACCACGATGAGCGTTAGCTCGAGTACCGCTTTTGACGTGCCGGCCCCATCGG
>NZ_JBQEQB010000007.1:0-79804 GCF_052046055.1 Pseudomonas sp. 22082 | reverse complement strand
GGAGGTGCAGCGAAGCAAACCGTAGGCGATGCCCCCGGATGAATCCCGGAACGAAGGAACGCCGAGCCACAGCGAGGCGCCGAACGCAGGGGCCTAGACCTTTGGTTCCTTTGGGGCGTTTGCCAAAGGGACTCGCCGTAAGGGCGAAACCGCCAGCGGGCGCACCCGAAGAAACGGATATGTACTCGATAAATCCCCAGCATGGCCGGCCCAAAGGCCGCCAAGCCCAACCCCAAAACCCTGTCAAAACCCTGAACACACAAGCAGAAACACCCACCCCCATTGAAACCACCCAAACCCTGCCCCATCTAACAGCCATACCCAATTGCGCAGGTGCCCCATGAGCGACCAGCAAGAATTCCCCGAGAACCCCGACGACATCACCGAAACCGACGCCGAACACATCGAACACCACGTCCCAGGCAAAGGCCTCGCCCTGCCCGGCCAGAACCTGCCGGACAAGGTCTACATCATCCCGATCCACAACCGCCCGTTCTTCCCGGCGCAGGTTCTGCCGGTCATCGTCAACGAAGAACCCTGGGCCGAAACCCTCGAACTGGTCAGCAAATCCGAACACCACTCCCTGGCCCTGTTCTTCATGGACACGCCCCAGGAAGACCCGCGCCACTTCGACACCAAGGCGTTGCCGCAATACGGCACCCTGGTCAAGGTGCACCACGCCAGCCGCGAAAACGGCAAACTGCAATTTGTCGCCCAGGGCCTGAGCCGCGTACGCATCAAGACCTGGCTCAAACACCATCGCCCGCCGTACCTGGTGGAAGTCGAATACCCGCACCAGCCCACCGAGCCGACCGACGAGGTCAAGGCCTACGGCATGGCGCTGATCAACGCGATCAAGGAACTGCTGCCGCTCAACCCGCTGTACAGCGAAGAGCTGAAGAACTACCTCAACCGCTTCAGCCCCAACGATCCGTCGCCGCTGACCGACTTCGCCGCCGCCCTCACTTCGGCGACAGGTAATGAGCTGCAAGAAGTGCTGGACTGCGTACCGATGCTCAAGCGCATGGAAAAAGTCCTGCCGATGCTGCGCAAGGAAGTCGAAGTCGCGCGCCTGCAGAAAGAAATCTCCGCCGAAGTGAACCGCAAGATCGGCGAGCATCAGCGCGAGTTCTTCCTCAAGGAACAGCTCAAGGTCATCCAGCAGGAACTCGGCCTGACCAAGGACGACCGCAGCGCCGACCTCGAACAGTTCGAGCAGCGCCTGGAAGGCAAGGTCCTGCCGACGCAGGTGCAGAAACGTCTCGAAGAAGAGATGAACAAACTGTCGATCCTCGAAACCGGATCGCCGGAATACGCGGTCACCCGCAACTACCTCGACTGGGCGACCTCGGTGCCGTGGGGCGTGTACGGCGAGGACAAGCTCGACCTCAAGCACGCGCGCAAGGTGCTGGACAAGCACCACGCAGGGCTCGAGGACATCAAGGACCGGATCCTCGAATTCCTCGCGGTCGGTGCCTATAAAGGCGAGATCAGCGGCTCCATCGTGCTGCTGGTCGGCCCGCCGGGCGTGGGTAAAACCAGCGTCGGCAAATCCATCGCCGAATCCCTCGGCCGGCCGTTCTACCGCTTCAGCCTCGGCGGCATGCGCGACGAAGCCGAAATCAAGGGCCACCGCCGCACCTACATCGGCGCGCAGCCGGGCAAACTCGTGCAGGCGCTGAAAGACGTCGAAGTGATGAACCCGGTGATCATGCTCGACGAGATCGACAAGATGGGCCAGAGCTACCAGGGCGACCCGGCCTCGGCGCTGCTGGAAACCCTCGACCCGGAACAGAACGTCGAATTCCTCGACCACTATCTGGACCTGCGGATGGACCTGTCGAAAGTCCTGTTTGTCTGCACCGCCAACACCCTGGACTCGATTCCCGGCCCGTTGCTGGACCGGATGGAAGTGATTCGCCTGTCGGGCTACATCACCGAAGAAAAAGTCGCCATCGCCAAGCGTCACCTGTGGCCGAAACTGCTGGAAAAGGCCGGCGTGTCCAAGGGCAGCCTGAGCATCAGCGACACGGCGCTCAAGGCCTTGATCGACGGTTACGCCCGTGAGGCCGGCGTGCGCCAGCTGGAAAAACAGATGGGCAAACTGGTGCGCAAAGCGGTGATGAAGCTGATCGAGGATCCGAAAGCGGTGATCAAGATCGGCCCGAAAGACCTCGAAGCGTCCCTCGGCCATCCGGTGTTCCGCAACGAGCAGGTGCTGTCCGGCACTGGTGTGATTACCGGTTTGGCCTGGACCAGCATGGGCGGCGCGACCTTGCCGATCGAGGCCACGCGGATTCACACGCTCAATCGTGGTTTCAAACTCACCGGGCAACTGGGCGATGTGATGAAGGAGTCGGCGGAGATCGCCTACAGCTACGTCAGTTCGCACCTCAAATCCTTCGGTGGCGATCCGAAATTCTTCGACGAAGCTTTCGTTCACTTGCACGTCCCTGAAGGTGCGACACCGAAAGACGGCCCGAGCGCCGGCGTGACCATGGCCAGTGCCCTGCTCTCCCTCGCCCGTAACCAGCCGCCGAAAAAAGGTGTGGCGATGACCGGCGAGCTGACGCTGACCGGGCATGTGCTGCCGATTGGCGGGGTGCGCGAGAAGGTGATTGCGGCGCGGCGGCAGAAGATTTTCGAACTGATTCTGCCGGAGCCGAATCGTGGCAACTTCGAAGAGCTGCCGGATTACTTGAAGGAAGGGATCACCGTGCATTTCGCCAAGAAGTTTGCGGATGTGGCGAAGGTCTTGTTTTAACCCGATGTAACCAAGGCATTGCCTCTATTGGAATGCCTTGGTCTAAATAACCAAGCGAAAATTCGATATCGCAAAAAACGATAAAAAACTGTCAATTACTACAGTAGCCTGTCGCCACATCTCCCTCCAGACTCCCCTTTCGAACTTAGTCATTCAGGGAGTCCATCAATGTCAACACAATCGAATATTTCCGATTATTTTACGGTTACACAAAATGGCCAAAAACTCTTCGAAACCGACCATATCGCGGTAAAGCAAGAACAAGGCTACATAACAATCGAAGGTTCCAAGGAACTGGGTTTTCCGAATGGACAGGCAATCAAACTTACAATTGATCCATCAACGCCTGACGGCGAGCACGAATTCAAGAGAGGTGAGAAGCTACTGGAAGTTTTCTACCTCAACAAAAAGGGAACACAGTACGCCTACAGGGGAACGTTTACTTCCGAGTTGGACAACACCAACAGGAAATATCGAATTGGCTTTGAACTTGATTTCCACGGCCATCACGATCCTATTCAGGTGCAACTCGACGTTAGTGGATAAACACTCCCCAGACTCAGGCTGATCGACAGCGCGCAGCCTTGGCCTGCGCGGCTTTGGTCACACTTTGTCTCATCTTCAGTTATGCTCGCCGTTCGTCGCCAACGCCGGAGCCACTGAATCCATGTCCCCCCTTCGCCTGTTTGTCCCCCTGTCCCTCGCCCTGCTGGCCGCCTGCGCCACGCAACCGAAAACCAACGTGACCGTGGAAAAACAGAGCGAATGCCCGGTGCGCCTGACCAACGGGCAAAACCTGATCGTCATGCTCCCGAGCAACCCCACCACCGGCTACCGCTGGGCCATCCAGGATTCTGCAGGCGGCATATTGCGCGCCCTCAGCCCCGAGGTTTACAGCAATCCGGAAGATGCCGGCGTGGTCGGCGCGGCCGGCCTCTCGACCTGGCGCTTCCAGGCTTTCGCCCCCGGCACCGGGCGTCTGCGCCTGACTTCGCAGCAACCCTGGGCGCCGGAAGTGTTGCCGGTGGAGACCTTTGACTGCGCCATTTCGGTGAACTGATCGTGGGCTGGCTGATCCTCGCGCTGATGGGTGCAGTGACCTTTCTCTATGGCCTCAGCACCCATGCGGCGCTGCTGTGTCTGTTGGTCAAACCGTTGCCGGTGCTGGCGTTGCTTGGCTGGCTGCATGACGCGCCACCCAGCGACTATCGGCGTTGGATCAGCCTCGGCCTGATTTTCTCGCTAGTCGGCGATGTATTGCTGGCGTGGCCGGGAGACCTGTTCGTGTTTGGTCTGGGTACGTTTCTGCTGGCGCATCTGGCGTACCTCAAGGCTTACCTCAGCGATTGCCGGCGCCTGGCCCTGCTGCCGCTGGTTCTCGCCTTGGGCGTCGGAGCAGTATTGCTCGGGATTCTTGTTTCCAACGGATTGGGGCCATTACTGTTTCCCGTCATCGTCTACGGCACGGCGGTCAGCGCGATGCTGTGGCGCGCACTCGCCCGTTTGGGAACTGCTGTGCCTAAACGCTCGGCGTTACTGGCGGCTGCGGGCGCACTGGCATTTGTGTTCTCCGACAGCGTGATTGGCATCAACCGTTTCGTCTCGCCGTTCCACACTGCGCCGTACATCATCATCCTCAGTTATTGGCTGGGCCAATGGGGTATCGCTGCTTCGGCCTTTAATAAAAGCGAACGACTCAAACAGTTTCCATAGCAATAACCTTAATTTCGATACGTTATAAAAGACTGTCAGATCTGACAGTGGCTCAGTTTTCGCTCCCTGATTACTCTTCCCTTGGCATCAATCAACCCCAAATGCAAAACAAGGAAGAGAACCATGAACGTATTCAAAAATAGCGCATCGGCGAATGCGGCAGAACCCTTTGTATCTGTCAACTGCGATTTTAAAGCATCGATTTCAGACCGCGTGGATTTCCGCAGTCAAAACATTCAGTACTTCGAGGACTACACAAGCGATGATATCGCACTTATTGCACGGTCATACGAGACTGGTTTTAATGATTCCAAAAAAGGGATGTTTTTGATTTTCCCCAAAGACATCCAATCGGGAAGTTACAAGCCATCTGATGAGAACTTTCCGTTTAAAAAATTCGAGTATTATGAAAATGCATCCAATGGAAACTATACAACTTCCTATACCTACGAAGCACAGAGCGGCACTGTTAATGTCGAAGTCATTTCAAACGACTCCAAGGCATTGCGCTACCTGATCAAATTTGATTTCAAAGGCAAAGACAACAGGACCGAAGAACTGCGCGTACAAGGCGAAGCACAAATAAATATCTTCACACGCGCTTTATGATCTGGCGCTAGACAATGAATGACCAGTCGTCCCTTTTCGATTTGGTCATTCATCAGACTTTTCGGGTTTTACCCGCCGCCAAGCCCCTCTTCACATCCTCTGCGGTTTCCCACGTTTTATCAGACAACCCGCGCATCTGCGCGTCAGTTTGGCTAAAATGCCGGCCTTTTCATCGACACCGCCGGAACCGCCGTGAGCAAAGAACCCGATCGCATTTTCGCCCAGCCGATGGCCCAGGTGCCTGACTTCGCCTTCAATGAGGACGTGGTGCGGGTGTTCCCGGACATGATCAAGCGCTCGGTGCCGGGTTATCCGACCATCGTCGAAAACCTCGGCGTGCTGGCGGCACAATTCGCCCAGCCGAACAGCGTGCTCTACGACCTCGGCTCATCGCTCGGTGCGGTGACCCAAGCCCTGCGTCGCCATGTGCGCACTGACGGTTGCCGGGTGATCGCGGTGGATAACTCGGCGGCGATGGTCGAACGCTGCCGCGAGTACCTCAACGGTCAGGATTCGATGTTCCAGGAGTTGCTGCCGGTCGAGGTGATCGAAGGCGACATCCTCGCCCTCGACTTCAAACCGGCCTCGGTAGTGGCGCTGAACTTCACCCTGCAATTCATTGCTCCGGAACAGCGCACGGCGTTGCTGTCGCGCATCCGCCAGTCGCTGCTGCCGGGCGGCGCGCTGATTCTGTCGGAGAAGCTGCGCTTCAACGATGCCGAAGAACATGCGCTGCTGACCGATCTGCACGTCGCGTTCAAGCGCGCCAACGGTTACAGCGAACTGGAAATCGCCCAGAAGCGCAGCGCCATCGAAAACGTCATGAAGCCCGACAGCCTCGAAGAACACCGCGAACGCCTGCTGGCCGCCGGGTTCTCGAAAGTCGTGCCGTGGTTCCAGTGTCTTAACTTTGCCTCGTTGATTGCCTTGCCATGATTGATCTGTCCCCCCTCGCCCGCCGGCTGGCCGGCACGCCGCTGGCCGAATGGGCCAGCACCCTGCAAGTGCAGCTCGACAAGAAAATGGAGAAGGGCCACGGCGATCTGGAGCGCTGGCAAAGTGCGCTGGATGCCCTGCCAAAGATCCAGCCAACCGAAGTCGACCTGCTCGACGGCCTGAAGCTGGACACCGATTGCGACGATGAAACCCGCGCGCAAATGCGTACGGCGCTGATGGGCCTGTCGCCGTGGCGCAAGGGGCCGTTCGATCTGTTCGGCGTGCACGTCGACACCGAATGGCGCTCGGACTGGAAGTGGTCGCGGGTCTCTCCGCATCTGGATCTGAAGGGCAAACGCATCCTCGATGTCGGTTGCGGTAACGGCTACTACATGTGGCGCATGCTCGGTGCCGGCGCCGACAGCGTGATTGGCGTTGATCCGAACTGGCTGTTCTTCTGCCAGTTCCAGGCGGTGCAGCGTTATCTGTCAGAGCCGAATGCCTGGCACCTGCCTTTCCCGTTCGAAGACCTGCCGCCGAATCTGGAAGGTTTCGACACGGTGTTTTCAATGGGTGTTTTCTATCACCGCCGCTCGCCTATCGAGCATTTGCTGGCGCTGAAGGATTGCCTGGTGAAAGGTGGCGAGTTGGTGCTGGAAACGCTGGTGGTTGAAGGCGACAAGCATCAGGTGCTGGTGCCGGAAGACCGTTATGCGCAGATGCGTAACGTGTGGTTCCTGCCGTCGGTGCCGGCGCTGGAATTGTGGTTGCGTCGTGCCGGTTTCACCGATGTGAAATGCGTGGATGTCAGCACCACCACCGTTGAAGAACAGCGCGGGACCGAGTGGATGAAGTATCAGTCGCTGAGCGATTTCCTTGATCCTGAGGATCACAGCAAGACGATCGAAGGACTGCCGGCGCCGATGCGGGCGGTGATTGTCGCGAAGAAGTAAATCTTCCAAACACCACAAAACCTGTGGGAGCGGGCTTGCTCGCGAAGGCGGTGTGTCAGGTACATCAATGTCGCCTGGAACTCCCNTCCCTATTCGCGAGCAAGCCCGCTCCCACATTGGTTTTGTGTTCAGTCAGCCGGTTTCGCGCGCCGCGCCCGGAAGAACTCGGTCAGGACCGCCCCACACTCCTGCGCCAGCACCCCACCTTCATACAGCACTCGATGGTTGAGAAAGCCCTGAGTGAAGAACTGCCCCTGGCTCTGCACAATTCCGGCCTTGGGCTCCAGCGCGCCATACACCACCCGCGCAATCCGCGAGTGCACGATCAGCCCCGCGCACATGCTGCACGGCTCGAGCGTCACGTAGAGCGTGCTGCCCGGCAGGCGATAGTTATCCACCGCTTGCGCGGCGGCGCGGATCGCGACCATTTCTGCGTGTGCGCTGGGATCGCTGGTGCTGATCGGGCAGTTGAAACCACGACCAATGATCTCGCCGTCCTGCACCAGCACCGCGCCCACCGGCACTTCGCCGAGGGCCGCGCCTTGGGCCGCCAAGGCCAAGGCTTCACGCATGAAGTCGCGGTCTCGGCTGCGGTCGATGATCGCCTCGGGGCGAATCTGGCGCATCACTTCACCTCGATGGCGGCCATCAGGCCGGTTTCCATGTGATCGATCACGTGGCAGTGGAACATCCACACCCCCGGGTTATCCGCCACCAGCGCCACTTGCGCGCGCTCGTTCTTGCCCAGCAGGTAGGTGTCGGTGAAGTACGGCACGATCTTGTGCCGGTTCGACGCAATCACCTTGAAGCTCATGCCGTGCAGGTGGATCGGGTGCTGGTACTGGGTCATGTTCTTCAGTTCGAAAATATAGCTCTGGCCCAGTTTCAGGCTGGCGATCGGCCGGTCGGCGCAGGTCTTGTCGGTGATGTCCCAGGCCTTGCCGTTGATCTGCCAAAGGCTCGGCGGCTTGCCGTTGTCGACATTCACCGACACCGACCCGACCCATTCGAAATTGAAGTTGAGTTTCTCGGCATTGGCCAGGTCCGGCTCGGCCACCGGGTTGGCCGGCAGCGCTTTCGGCCAGTCGGTCGGCGCATCATTGTTGGCCACCGAACGCAGGGTGCCCAGACGCACCGGGCCATTGCGCAGCGACAGTTCCTCACCGGCCGGCGGTGCCTTGATCGCCAGGCAGATGCGCATGCCGGGACCGAGCCAGTACTCCTTGCCCAACGGGCGCGGCTCGACCGGGTTGCCGTCCAGCGCATAGATCTGCGCTTCGACGCCGGGAATGTTGATGCGATAGGTCAGCGTGTTATCGAGGTTGAGCAAGCGTACGCGGGTGATCTGCCCCGCCGGTAACTCAATCACCGGCGAAGGCACACCGTTGATGGTCGACAACCGCCCCGCCGTACCGCCACGAGCCGCTTCACGGGGAATGCTGAACTCGACGAAGCGACCCTCGTCGTCGATGTGCCAGTTCTTCAGGCTCAGCGTCTTTTCGTACTTGAATCCGGTCGGCTCGCGCTCCTCGACAATCAACGGCCCAACCAGCCCGCGACCGAGTTCTTCGCTGCTGCTGACATGCGGGTGATACCAGTAGCTGCCGGCATCCGGCACACGGAATTTGTAATCGAAGTATTCGCCCGGCAGCACCGGTAGTTGCGACACGTACGGCACGCCGTCCATCTCCAGCGGCAGGCGAATGCCGTGCCAGTGAATGGTCGTCGCCACCGGCAGATGGTTGATGAAGCGCACCCGCAGCCACTCACCCTGACGCACGCGCAATTCGGTGCCCGGTGCCGACGGGCCGAAGGCCCAGGCTTCAGTCTTGTGCCCTGGCACCAACTCGACATCCAGTGGCGCGGCGATCAGTTCGTAGTCGTGACCGGCGTTGGCATCCGCAACCTTGCCCAACCAGTAACGCGTCGCGCCGCCGGCTCCCGCGCCAACCACTGCCAGACCGGCCAGGCCACCGAGGATTTGTCGACGGGAAAAGGACATGGACACAACTACCTCACAGATCAGCCGCAGGCCAGGGCGCCCGCAAAAGGCGAATACGATACACCTGCGCTTGCGAAACAGTAAGGGTGACGCGGCGGATGGCCGCAGATTCGCTCACCTGCGGGTGGTACATATGTACCGCACTGTCCTGGAACGAACGGCTCATTCTCGAGCTCTCTTCTCAAGGATCAGAGCCAATGAACCCAGCAGAAACCCGCACACTGCCGAACGCCGCCGACAAGGCCGCCCTCGGGCACATGGCCACGCAGGTCGTCACCGCTTGCCCGAGCCTGAACGACACGGCCCGTCAGGTCGCCACAGAGCTGATGACCAGACACGGCATCACCGGCCTCGACCCCGATCACGTCTATTACCACCGGTTCAGAACCGCGCAGAGCCTGTCCGTCTCCTTCACCGGCTGGCAGCACTATGGTGAAAAACCCTATGAGAGCCTGACCCTGACGCAACTGGTGATTCAGCGATTCCGAGTCACCGATCAGGACAATGCCGACTTGCTGGATCTGTACGGGGGCTTTTACAGCGCTGGGCCTGACGCCGAAAACTTCGATGCAACCAACGAGGTTCGCCTGCACGGCAACGAGGTGCTCAGGGCGTTCTGGGACATCAACTTCAGCGAGCGTTACCGCAACGAACTGCAAACCTTCTGGAACAACCACTCCGGCGAGTTCCGCACCCTGGCAAAATGCAGCTTCCTCGGCAAAGCCGTCGAAGCGCGGGAGCTCGGTCACCTGAGTGACGATGACTTTCTGACAGTGGTCAATGCGGTCATCGGCCCGCTGACCTGGCCCGTCGACCTGCACACCCTGCAAACAGAAACCGGGGGCGTCCATGGCGCGCAGGTCTACACCCTGGATATCGCCGGTCATGTCGCCACGGACATCCTGCGCATCATCGATTCAAAGGGGCGGCATATCGTTTACGTCCCCGGAGACACTCAGGCATTCCATGTACTGAATACACCTTACGAGCTGCACTGGTGGGCTCTGCAACAACTGAACGAAAACGCGCCGCGCGAGCTGTTCCTCAAACACTTCCCGCTGGCCGACCGGCACTCGATGACCGAGAACATCAGCGATCTGATGAATCGCCTGGTCGCCACCTGGGGGCACGGCGATCATCACCTTATCAATCAGAATGAACAGGCAGTCAGCGAGGACGCGTTCAGCTGGCTTCGTGATTCCACCCGCAACGCCATGTTCGCTGAAGCCGACCTTTCCCTGACCTCAAATGGCGATCTGCGCAAGAAACTGTGGATCGGCTACTTGAGCGCCGGTCTCAAAGTACTGGGTCCGATGGCCGTCGTCGGCTGGCCCGTGGCATTGCCGGTGATCGGCGCCAGCCTCGCCAGCATGGGGCTGAACATTGATCAGGCGGTCAACGGCAAGACTACCGCGGAGCGCAAGGATGGAGTGATCGGAGCAATCGTCAGTGGTATCGATGCGTTGTTCAACCTGCCGTTTCTTGCCGAGTTCGATGGTGCATCGCCAGCCGTCGAGGCCGGAGAAATGGCTGAGGCCGATACGGCAACCGAACTGGAGCCGGAACATCCGAATGAAGTGTTTCCAGCCCTGGAGGAGTTGTCTTCGACAGCGCCTGAAACCGTGCAGGTGCCTGAGATTCCTCCACACTATCGATCGAACGAACTGCTGGAAGGTCTGACACCGGTATCCGAGACTGGCAAGTTTCAGGGTATCTACAGGCTGAATGCCGACCCTCCCTACGCCATCGTCTTGAAAGACACGGCTTATTACGTCCGCTACTTCACCGACTCACAGGGCGGCGGATTCTGGGCGATCGTCGATCCGGTGAGACCCAATCAGCTTATCCATGCAATGCCGGTGCGCTTGAATGACGAAGGGGTTTGGGAGCGCATGACTCAGTTGGGCCTCAAGGGCGGCGGTCAATGCCTCGGCAAACAATGCACCGTAGACGTGGTACTGGAACTCGACGAGCTCGAGCCGACACCCGAGGAATCCGCGCAGCCCGTAGAACCCGTCGCTTCACCTGCCCCACCCCCTGCCGAACCCCAGCCTTCGACCTCCAATGCGATCCATCAGGTCCAGACGCCCTACGACGTTGCCGGGGCACGACGGCTCGAGCTGAAACGCTGGGCGCTGCAACTGCGCGAAACCCATGTCCGTCTGCAGATTGGTCCCGATGGCGGGTTTATCGCTCCAGACCGTTATGCGCTGTATTGCGCCGACAAGGTGAGCGCACTCCTGACTTCCGCCAGACGCTTCTTCGGCAACCTTCCATGGGCGAACCTGCCTCCACGCCCGCCGATTCCGGCGGTCACGCCCTCGACGACCTTCGCCGACTTCATTGCACAGGCACTCGAAGAAGCGCCCGGCCTGGTCATTGGCGAGACCCCGGACCGTATCACCAGCATGCGATTGATCATCCAGAACATGCCCGTGCTGGCGCGCAATGGAGTCAAGACACTCTACGTACGTCGATTGCTCAATGACTTTGCCCAGGTCGAACTGAATGACTACTTCAGGTCCGGCGTCATGTCCGAAGACCTGCAACTGTACCTGAGCCGGCTCGGCACCGATCCCGCAGCGCAGTTTGACGAACTGGCGCTGGTCAGGACGGCCCGACAAAACGGTATTCGGGTCCAGGCCACCGATTGTGCGGCGACCTACAAAAAACCCGTTGCGCTCACGCTGCCTGAACAGCAGATGGCGACCACCCACCTGACAGCCGACATCATGTTCATCGACGAGACCATGAATGACGTTGGCAAGTGGGTGGTGCTGACGGGAGTCGAAAATACCAATACGTTCAGGGGGGTGGCCGGTATCAGCGAACTGAAAGGTGGAATCGGCGTTCGGATCGAGGAAGTCGATCCGGGACAGGGCGAGCGCATTGAGCCAGACCCAGGCGTTGCGATAGAACGCGGCCCCCATCCACAGACACAGACATTGCGCGGAACCGTCGATACCCATTTCGCCGATCTGCTATTGCGCGCAGAAGCGCCTTTGGTAAGCCGCAGCGAGTTGCAGATCCATCAATTGCTTTATCGCGCAGGCATGTATGTTTTCGATCGTTTCGAAGGGGTCTACCGATTGTTTCACCGCAGCCAGACGGGCGAGGTTGTACAAACCCCCGTTCAGACTTTCGCGGATGGGCGCTACTACATTGATCGACCATCCTGGGGGACGGTCAACCGCGTTCCTTACGATAATCTTGAACAGTTATCCAGCGCACTGAAGCAGATGGGACTGCAACTCCAAAGCCGTCTTCCAGCTTGATCGGAAACCGGGCGGGTCAATTTCGACCCGCCCGGGTTACGGATCGCTCGTTCGCTGCGGAGTTTTCCTATCCGGTTTTCCCCAAATACGACAATCAATCGTCACCCTAGCTGACAGACGTGTCGTGCCTGCACTTGAAATGATCGCGGTGTTTTTTTCAACCACCACGCTCAAGGAAAGACTGTGGACACAACAAAAGACATCGCCCTGCCCAACGCCGACGACCGGAAGGCGCTCAAGGCATTGGTGCCGACACTGGTCGCGGCCTGCCCCGACATGTACGAAATGGCCTGCGCCATCGCCAAGGACATCCTCGCCAGACATGACCTCGCTCACCTGGAACCCGAACAGGTTTATTGGCATCGGTTTCACGCAGCACAAAGCAGCTCTCGAACGTTCACAGGCTGGGAGCACCTGTTCGAAACTCCGCGTGAATCGATGACCCTGCCACAGCTGGTGATCCAGCGATTCAGCGTTCACGACCAGGACAACGCCGACCTGCTCGACGCCGATGCCGGTTTCTACACCGCAGGACCGGAGGCGGGCACCTACAACGAGAGCAACGAGGTACGCCTGCACAGCAGTGATGTATTGAAAGCGTTCTGGGGAATCAACTTTGCCGATCGTTACCGGAAAAAAGTCGATGCGTTCTGGAGCAAACACGCAAAGACCTTCAGGGCCCTGGCCAAATGCACCTTTCTGGCAAAGGCCATGGAGGATCGTGAAAGTGGTCGGCTGTCGGATGACAACTTCAGAACGGCCGTCAAAGCGGTCGCCGGCAATGTGAGCTGGCCGGTCACCCGCCAGATGCTCGAAGACGAAGCCCTGCCGGCTGACGGCTTGCGGATCGGCCTGCTGAAAATCGGCGGTTTCGTCGCGACCGACATCCTGTGCATCACCGATGGCCATGGCGGCGTGATCCTTTACGTACCGGGGGAAATCTGGGGGGTGCATGCCTTGCAAAACGCTCGCGACCTGCATTGGTGGGTGCTGTCGCAAATCAGAAAACCTTCCGATCGAAAACGCTTCATGGCGCATTTCCAGGTCGCCGATCACGACATCATCGAAGACACATCATGGCGTGCGGTCGCGAAACGGCGATGGCTCTGGGCACTAGGCCCGCTCGCCGGAGTCGTCTCGGAACTGTGGCGCGCCCCGCATATCGAGAATGTCGGACTCAATCATGCGCTGGATCTCTTGATCAGTACCTGGGACAGCGACGATCACTCCCTCGTCGCCCGTACAGGCAATGCACTGACCACCGATGTGTTCACTTTTCTGGGAACCGCCACCCACGCCCGCATGATCAGCGATGGGGAATTCATGATGCATTCCAATGGCGATCTGCGTAAAAAACTGTGGGTCGGCTATCTGAATGCTTTCAATCGCATGTTCGGTCCCATGGCAGCCGTTGGCTGGCCGGTGGCGCTGGCGGTGGTCGGTGCAGGCATCGCCAACGTTGGCCTGCAGATCGACCAGGCAGTCAATGGCAAGACGCCAGAGGCGCGCAAGACTGGCGTGACCGGGGCGATATTCACGGCCATCGATACCGTGTTCAACGCCCTTTTCATCAAGGGCGGCGAGCTTCTGCCCGAAATTGCCGAAACCGAAACATTTATCGAACCGGAAGAAGAACTCGCTCAAACGGCGCTGTCCATCGCACCGCAAGAAAAACTCGCCGAAGCGGCACTGGCCCGTTCGCCGCTGCCAACGCTGGCCGAGATCGCGCCGAAACAGGTATTGCCTGCGGCACCGGAGGATTTTCTCGCATCGTTCAAGACCGAAATCGGCGAAAGCACCCGGATGGAGACCGGCAATCCGAAACTGCAGGGGATCATTCAAACCGCTTCCGGCAAGCATTACATCTATATGCGCCGTGCCGGATCCGACGGCTTCTACCAGGTGCGCTACGTCGAGCAGATGCGCGGCTGGGTTATCGTCGATCCGAGCAATCCCTATTCGTTTTATCGCAACGTGCCGGTGCGCCTGAACGAAGCACTCAAGTGGCAACCTGTCGCACGCCCAGGCCTCAGGGGAGGCGGAAAAATATTCGGCGACTGGCCCTGGGGACACACTGCCGATCCGCTGCCCGAAGTGGCGATGCAACCCATGCCGTATGACATTCCTCAACCCTACAGAGCGACGCTGCGCTCGGTAGCGCAAGGCCAGACCGATGACTTTGCGCTGGACACCCTGCAGGGAGGCGACAATGTTTATCAGGACTTCAAGATGCTGCGTCGCAGCCTGTATGACGCCTCCATCGACTCTTTCAGCGCCCCGAATCTGCCTCCGCGTCCAGCCCTACCACCACTCAAGCCTGCAACCCCCTTCGCGGAGATGACCAAGCGTCTGCTCAAGGAAGTCCCGGGGCTGGTGCTCGGTCAGGACAACGCCGCCTCAGGCGCCCGTGGTGTATTGATCGACAACTTCAAGGCACTGAACAAACAGAAGGTCAGAACCCTGTATCTGGATCATCTGCTGACCGACTTCCATCAGGCGGAACTGGACTTGTTCCACAAGACTGGCAAGCTGCCACCCGCACTTGAGGACTATCTCAAAGCCCTCGACACCCGATTCGCTGCCGATCCTGCCGGCCCCCATTCCTACACGGAACTGGTGAAAGCCGCCCAGAAAAACCATATCCGCGTACAAGCTATCGATTGCATGGCCAGCCGCCGCTTTCCGAATATGGAGAACACCTCCGAGGTCAGCAGCCGGAAGATGATGAATTATTTTTCCGACGCGGTGATCCGGGCCGATCAAGCAGCACGAGGATCCCATCGCTGGATAGCCCTGGTAGATGAGACACGCGCCAGCACCTTCGACAAGGTCGCCGGACTCAGCGAGCTGGAGGGTGCCGCTTCATTGCGCATCGAAGAACTGCCCGTGGGCAAGGCTGGCGTGTTATCGACCGACCCGGGCAAGAAGGTGCGGGACCTGTTGGGCAACCCCATCGATCTGATCAAAAGCGACATGCGTTTGCAATTGAATGCGCCGCCCCCGTTGGCCTCCGCCCGCACGCTGGAAGAGGCCTTGCCCGCAAGAGGCATGTTCATGCTTCAGGAACCGTCCACGCTGGTCCACCGCAGCGGCGACGGGACGCTGGTACATACGCCGATCCAGCAGGATGCCGGAGGGTTTTTCATCGTTCGCCCCCGATGGGCGACAGTCAGCGGCCGTCATTTCGACAGTGTGCATGAGCTGACACAAGCGCTGGCAGATGAAGGCTTGACGCTCAAACGGGTGCGAATAGATCCGATGGCAACGCCAGAAACCCCAGGCATCGAACCTGCCGACGCAGGTACGTTGGCCACTCCTGAAATGCCGCTGACTGACACCGCTGTCACCCATTCGCCCTATGACATTCCCAAGCCGTTTCGCAGCGAACTGAAGAACGCCGCCATCATCGGCAATGAACGCATACTGGGCGATGCATTCGAGAGCCTCGACAGTCACTCCCCCCTCAACGCATTCAGGGCTCTGCGCAGGCAGCTGCGTGAAGCAGCCACGCATTTTTTCGCAGAGCTGAACTTACGTCCGCGTCCGGTCCTGCCTGCTGTAGACCCGACCGTGACAGCCGAGTCATTCATCGAACAATTGCTCGCTCGGTTCCAGGGGCTGGTCATCGGTGAGAGCCATGCCGATATCGGCAGTAAACAGTGGCTCATCGAACAGATGCCGACCCTGGCCCGCAAAGGTGTGAAAACGCTTTACATGGAACACCTGCTCACTGACTTCCATCAGGCAGCCCTGGACAACTTCGCCAGGACTTCCGTGATGTCCCAGGACCTTGAGCTTTATCTGGAAAGCCTCGACCAGGGCCACATGACCGACCCGACGCGGCGTTACACCTTTCTCAATCTGGTGAAAGAGGCCAACCGCCACGGCGTGCGCATTCAAGCCATCGACTGCATGGCCAGTTACAGACTGGAAGGCATGCGAGGCCTCGACCCGACAATCCGCCAGAAGATGATGAACTTCTTCGCCCACACGATCATCGAGGCCGATCAGGCCGCACGCGGCCCGCACAAATGGGCCGCGCTCATGGGCAATTCACACTCCAATACCTTCGAGGGCGTCGCAGGGGTCAGTGAGCTGGAAGACGCAGTCGGCCTGCGCATCGAGGATGTCGGCTACGGCGAGGCTCGTGGATTCGAACCGGATCCTGGCAAGACTTTTCTTGACCATAACGGCAATCCGACCGGCCGCGTACAAGGTGATATCCGCCTGCAAGTGCAAACACCGTGGAAAGCCGGGACGAAAAAGGAGATCGATCAGTTGCTGAGTCGTCCGGGGATGTACACCTTGAAACAGGAGCCCCGCGAAACGCTGCTTCTGCACCGCGGTCGCGACAACGTGATTGCACGTACGCCGATCCACTTTGAATCCGGCCGCTATTTCATCGAGCGTCCCGCCTGGCCGACGCTCCATGAGAAGCGCTTCGGCAGCGTCGAAGCCTTGCTCAAGGCGCTGAACGAGCGGGGCCTGACCCTGGCCGGCTGGCACGGGCCTTTGTAAGCGGCAACAAAAAGGCAGAAGTAGCTTGTTACTGTTGATAGGCACAACAGCCTGACAAAAAGCAAAAACCTTCCGTAGAATGCCGGCGTGGCTATGGAACACCTTCCTTCTAAACCCTCCGAACTAGGGGTTCCGCTCTCCACACCGCGCCTGCTCCCAGCAGGCGTTTTCATATCGGCTGTAGACATGATCCTGCAGCTAGCTCACGACGGCGACCCAAGGAGAAAATCAAGAATGAATCAGGAGCTGTACCTGCGTCGCCGGAGCAAAGTTCACGTCCCGATGGGCACTGGCGGCGCCACGCGCGCTCAGGTCGCGTCGGCTGTCCGGGAAATCGCGGCGTTCCGATGCGTACTGTCAGAGCCTCTGATTAAACAAATCGGCCTGTTGTCGGCGACAGAACTTAAGTACTGGTTGCGTGACATTGTCGGAGTTCTTCGGCGCAGGAGTGGCGCTCATGTGCACCACCGGCCGTTTTATCCTGACTTTCCTGAGCAGATTCTGACGGCCTCGGAGGCCGATCTGTACCTCAACGCCGTCATGCATTACCTCACGCTTCGACGTTTACCAGCGACTGAAGAATCTCGACCTCCATTGCTGGAAGGCAAGCTCGTACCCTGGGTTATCGAATCGGGAAGCATCCCCGAGTTCGAGTCACTTTTGGAGCCGCTGGTTTCATCTCGCACATCACTCTGCGAAGAAGAAACTGCCGATGTCATCTGGTTTATCCGTCACTACAAAAGTGATGTGTTCCGCCTGCTGCCTGACGTCGTCCCGTTCCGGGAGATCCGGGCACAGGTTGGCGGCGCACTGATCCTGTATGTCGCTGGCGATGCTCGGGTGGATGCATTCCTGGAGCAAAACGTCGAAACAGCGACTGACGTGCTACGACTTGCGATCGCGTTGAATGGAGGAGACGTGTCACTGGCAACAGCTTCGACACGTTTCAACGCGATGAAGCGCTCGATGCGCCGTCTGTTGTTGAGCCTGCTCGATCGAATACCCAACGCTACAGAAGACGTGATGCGGCAAGCCGAGCGATGGAAACGCCTGGCTGAAGTACTTCATCCGGGTGACTACCCCGATAAGTACCCAAGAGCGCTGGCCGCCATTACCGCAGCACGTCGCAACGAAGCGCCTGCCTCATTTGGTTCACGTGTCGAAACATTATTCGCCCAGCGTGATATTGCCAAGCTTGTGCCCGTGCTACAGAGCCGTCCCGGTGAGTTCGCACGACGGCTGGACGCGACCCTGCGGCGCGCGACGGAACCTGAGTCGGTTCTCGATGCGTTCGAGATTGTTGCACCACAAGTGTCTTCGCCTGTCCTGCTGCAGTTGCTGGCCCAGTCACGTGCGCCGCGCCCCCTGCCACTTCGGGCGTTCACACCGAAAGGTTCATTCGCGAAAATCTATGGCATCAAGGATGACCGAGAGCCTCTCGCACCCGCAGTGCTAGCTCGTGCAGCCCGAATCTGCGAGGACGCTCTGATAACGCGCTTTGCGACACTGCCGCTATTGGGTCGCTGTTACATCGATTCAGAATTACGCGAATACAGGGTACCGTTGGCACAACGCGCTTCTTCGAAATCGCTACGGACACTGGTGCGGGGCAGCCGATTGCCGATGCCCGACACACGTTTCATTCGCCTTTTTCTGTGGTGGAAAAACGGTCGTTCACGTACGGACATCGATCTGTCCGCCGCATTCTTCGATGTCGACTTCGTGTTCAAGGAAACGGTTGCGTACTACAACCTGAGAGATTACGGCGACTGCCATAGCGGCGACATCGTCGACGCACCCGAAGGGGCTTCGGAGTTCATCGACCTCGACCTTGAAGTCCTCGTCGAGAAGGGTATTCGTTATGTCGTCACGTCCATCAACTCGTACACCCAGCAGCCCTACTGCGATCTTCCAGAATGCTTCGCTGGCTGGATGGCCCGCACCGATACGGCATCGGGCGAAGTATTCGAGCCGCGAACCGTGTTCGATCGAATCGATATCGCATCCGACACACAGATCTGTCTGCCATTTGTGATGGACTTGAGAGAGCGACGCGTGATCTGGGCCGACCTTGGACTGACCGCTGCTCCCCGGTGGAACAATGTCGGGAACAACCTCAGCGGAATATCTTTGATGCTGCGGGCTTTGGTACATACACCACGACCTGATCTGGAGACGCTGTTCGACTTGCATGTACGAGCACGAGGCGAACGAGTGGCTTCGCCGCAGCAGGCACAAGCGGTGTTTGCACCTGATCAAGGGATAACGCCGTTCGATACGGATTTAATTCGGGCACAGTTCCTCTAACACTTGCACGTGTCTTTGCCATTCATTTGGAACGGCAACTCTTGCCTCGGCACTTTCCGCCCAAAAACAAAAATGCCAGTCAGCTTAGCTGACTGGCATTTTCTATATCCCCTCTTGCACCTCAGTGAATCCAACCTTGAATTCTAGAGGGCGAGGCGCGGGCTCACTCCCACTCAATCGTCGCTGGCGGCTTGCTCGACACGTCGTAAGTAACGCGCGAGATACCCTCGATTTCATTGATGATGCGGCCGGAAACGGTTTCCAGCAATTCGTAAGGCAGGTGTGCCCAACGGGCGGTCATGAAGTCGATGGTTTCCACCGCACGCAGGGCCACGACCCAGGCGTAACGACGGCCATCGCCGACCACGCCAACCGATTTCACCGGCTGGAACACGACGAAGGCCTGGCTGACCTTGTGGTACCAGTCGGCCTTGCGCAGTTCTTCGATGAAAATGTGGTCGGCGCGACGCAGCAGGTCGGCGTATTCCTTCTTCACTTCGCCAAGGATCCGCACGCCCAGGCCCGGACCCGGGAACGGGTGACGGTAGACCATGTCGTACGGCAGGCCCAGTTCCAGGCCCAGACGACGGACTTCGTCCTTGAACAGTTCGCGCAGTGGCTCGACCAGTTTCAGGTTCATTTCTTCCGGCAGGCCGCCCACGTTGTGGTGCGACTTGATCACGTGGGCCTTGCCGCTTTTCGCGCCAGCCGACTCGATCACGTCCGGGTAGATGGTGCCCTGGGCCAGGTACTTGATGTTGTCGAGCTTGCAGGATTCGGCATCGAACACGTCGATGAAGGTGCGGCCGATGATCTTGCGCTTCTTCTCTGGATCGGCTTCGCCGGCCAGGTTGTTCAGGAACTGGTCTTCGGCGTTGGCGCGGATCACCTTGACGCCCATGTTCTCGGCGAACATGGCCATCACTTGCTCGCCTTCGTGCAGACGCAGCAAGCCGTTATCGACGAAGACGCAGGTCAGTTGATCACCGATGGCCTTGTGCAGCAGCGCCGCAACCACCGAGGAATCCACACCGCCGGACAGACCCAGCAGCACGTTGTCGGTACCGACCTGTGCGCGGATGTTGGCGATGGCGTCTTCGGCGATCTTCGACGGGGTCCACAGGGCTTCACAGCCGCAGATGTCCAGCACGAAGCGCGACAGGATGCGACCGCCCTGCTTGGTGTGGGTCACTTCCGGGTGGAACTGCACGCCGTAGTAGGCGCGCTCGTCGTTGAACATGCCGGCGATCGGGCAGCTCGGGGTGCTGGCCAGGATATGGAAATCGCTCGGCATCCTGGTGACCTTGTCACCGTGGCTCATCCACACGTCGAGGCCGAACAGGCCGTCAGCGTCGATATGGTCTTCGATGCCGTCGAGCAGGCGACTCTTGCCGACCACGTCAACGCGGGCGTAACCGAACTCACGCAGCTCGGAGCCTTCAACCTTGCCGCCCAGTTGTTCGGCCATGGTCTGCATGCCGTAGCAGATACCGAAGACCGGTACGCCCAGGTCGAACACCGCTTGCGGGCAGCGCGGGCTGTTGGCTTCGTGCACGGACTCGGGACCGCCGGCGAGGATCACGCCTTTTGGCGCAAATTCGCGGATCGCATCTTCGTCCATGTCGAACGGGTGCAGTTCGCAGTACACACCGATCTCGCGCACGCGGCGGGCGATCAGTTGGGTGTATTGCGAACCGAAGTCGAGGATCAGGATGCGGTGAGCGTGAATGTCGAGGGCCATGATTCAGTCTCGTCTAAATAATTCAGAAACAGTCTTGATTCAGAAACGACTCGGGGCTGAATAAAACAGCCCCGGTCATTTAACGTTTTGCTTGAAGCCTCAACCTACGCGGTAGTTTGGCGCTTCCTTGGTGATCTGCACGTCGTGAACGTGGGATTCGGCCATGCCGGCACCGGTGATCCGCACGAACTCAGGCTTGGTGCGCATTTCTTCGATGTTGGCGCTGCCGGTGTAACCCATCGAAGAACGCAGACCGCCCATCAACTGATGGATGATCGCGCTCAGGGTGCCCTTGTAAGGAACACGGCCTTCGATGCCTTCCGGAACGAGTTTCTCGGCGCCTGCCGAGGAGTCCTGGAAGTAACGGTCGGAGGAACCTTGAGCCTGGGACATGGCGCCCAGCGAACCCATGCCGCGATAAGCCTTGTAGGAACGGCCCTGGAACAGTTCGATCTCGCCCGGCGCTTCTTCGGTACCGGCGAACATCGAGCCCATCATCACGCAGGAAGCACCGGCAACGATGGCCTTGGACAGGTCACCGGAGAAACGGATGCCGCCGTCGGCGATCAACGGAACACCGGTGCCTTCAAGGGCAGCGGCGACGTTGGCGATGGCACTGATTTGCGGAACGCCGACACCGGCGACGATACGGGTGGTGCAGATCGAGCCAGGGCCGATACCGACCTTGACCGCGTCGGCGCCGGCTTCGGCCAGGGCCTTGGCGGCTGCGCCGGTGGCGATGTTGCCGCCGATCACCTGCACTTCAGGGAAATTCTCTTTGACCCAGCGAACGCGGTCGATCACACCTTTGGAGTGACCGTGAGCGGTGTCGACCACCACCACGTCCACTCCGGCATTGACCAGAGCGGCAACGCGGTCACCGGTGTCTTTACCGGTACCGACCGCAGCGCCAACGCGCAGACGACCCTGGTCGTCCTTGCTGGCCAGCGGGTAGGCCTTGGCTTTTTCGATGTCTTTGACAGTCATCATGCCTTTGAGGGCAAACTTGTCGTCGACGATCAGGACTTTTTCCAGGCGGTGCTTGTGCAGCAGCTCGCGGACTTCGTTCTTGTCGGCGCCTTCGCGAACAGTGACCAGACGCTCTTTCGGCGTCATCACTTCACGAACGGTGGCATCCAGACGGGTTTCGAAACGTACGTCACGGGAAGTGACGATGCCGACCAGGTCGCCATCGTGCAGCACCGGAACACCGGAAATGTTGTGCATGCGGGTCAGTTCGAACAGATCACGAACCGTGGCGTCAGCCTCGATGGTGATCGGGTCCTTGACCACACCGGCTTCGAACTTCTTGACCTTGCGAACTTCGGCAGCTTGCTGCTCGATGGTCATGTTCTTGTGGATAATGCCGATGCCACCTTCCTGAGCCATGGCGATTGCCAGACGGGCTTCGGTGACGGTGTCCATGGCGGCAGAAACCAGAGGAATGTTCAGCTCGATGCCACGGGTAAGGCGGGTCTTCAGACTGACTTCGTTAGGAAGCACCTCGGAATAACCGGGCACTAGGAGAATGTCGTCGAAGGTCAGAGCTTCTTGGCTGATACGCAGCATCGCGGGGGCTCCCGAGCGGGAAAATGGAAGCGCGCCATTATACTCAGACACCCTACCGGGCTCAATGTAAAACTTGTCTTATATCAATGTTGCTGATGTACGGGAAAAACGCCCCCTACAACTCGACCTTGACCCAGCTCACCGGTTGATCCAGCCAATCGGCGAATTCGTCGATGAAACTCTGCTTGAACCCCGCCTCCAGCCAGTTGTTGAAGATGAAACCGAGGTTGGAAAACCCGCACTCCTGCAAATACAGAAAACCGTTGATGTCGTCCTCATGCCCGCATTCCGGGCAGGTGAAGTTATCGGTGCGGCCCGGCATCCAGTCTTCCAGGCTTTCGAACAGCGCTTCGCCGATTTCCTGACGGCATTCGGCACAACCGGCTTCTTCGAGAAACCCCTTGGCCGGGGTGTAGATGCAGCGCTTGGTGATGACCTCGAGACCGTTGATCGGCTCGCCGAACGGCAGCGCCTCGGGGTACAGCACCACCGCACGGGCAC
Source organism: Pseudomonas sp. 22082 (assembly GCF_052046055.1). Lineage (NCBI taxonomy): Bacteria > Pseudomonadati > Pseudomonadota > Gammaproteobacteria > Pseudomonadales > Pseudomonadaceae > Pseudomonas > Pseudomonas sp. 22082. Next base: position 56,916 of record NZ_JBQEQB010000007.1, on the reverse strand, counting down.
CATCGGCGATGGCGTAGGCCATGCGATTGCCGGTACGTCCGCAAGTGCTCAGCTCTTCCTTGACGATGTTCTTGCGCACCAGCCAGCGCAGAATCGCCCGAGCGCGGGGCTCGTGCACCGGCAGGTTGGAGATTTTCGGGACGATGATGCTCTGCGAATTCATGAAAAGTCCTGCGGTATGGCTTCTGACGCCTTCGCGGGCAAGCCCGCTCCCACAAGGTTCTCAGTCGCTCACACATCCTGTGTACATCTGAGAAATCTGTGGGAGCGGGCTTGCCCGCGAAGAGGCCCTAAAGGCCGGCAGCTTAATCCCTGAGCCACTCAGGTCAAGTGCTTAAATAGCGGCCGATCAGCGCAATCCCGCTCGCCAGCACCAGCCAGGTCACCAGCCGCACGAAGGCCTCGCGGGACAGGCGCATGGTCAGCCGCCGTCCGACCCACAAGCCCAGCGCCATGGCCGGCAACAGGCACAGCGCAAGCATCAACAAGGGTAGCTCGGCATACACCCCGGCGATGGCGAACAGGCTCAAACGCACCACCGTGCTGCAACTGATCAGCGCACTTTGCGTGGCCCGCGCCGCGTCTTTTGGCAGTCGGCTGTTGAGGTAGATCGCATAAAGAAAGCCGCCACTGCCGAACAACGCCCCGAACAAACCGCCCACCGTGCCCATCGGCAACGCCCACCCAACAGATAACTGCGCCGGTCGCGCCTTGATCCACAAGCTGTAGATCGCATAGGCACTGATAAACAACCCCATCAGCAGCAACAGCAGATCGGACTTGAGGTTGAGCAGGAAAATCACCCCCAGCGTGCAGCCCACCGCCATGCACGGCAACAGCCGCAGCAATTCCGGTTTAGCCACGTCGCGCCGCGACGGCAGCAGGTTGCCGAACGCCGCGACGAAATCCAGCAGCACCAGCAACGGCACGATTTTCGATAGCGGCATGAACAGAATCAGGATCGGCCCGGCCACCAATGCGGTACCGAAACCGGCAATCCCGAACACGATGTAGGCCAACGCGATGGCCAACCCGATCACCACCCAGCCCTGCGCGCCCCACGACCATTCGCTCAACAACCCCGCCACGCTCATTCGCTCGCTTCCTTTATAAGCCTGCGATGACTTTAGCCAGCGCCGAGGGTTGCGACTAATATCATCGAAACCGCCAAGCCATCTCGAAAAGGCATGCCTCGTGCTTTCAACCCGCCAATTGCGCTACTTCGTGGAAATCGCCGAGAGCGGCAGCTTCAGCGCCGCAGCCGAACGGCTGTTCATCGCTCAATCGGCGTTGAGCCGGCAGATCAAGGACATGGAAACCCGCCTGCAAACGCCGCTGTTCGAACGCACCGCACGCCAGCCCCGGCTCACCGCCGCTGGCGAAGCGTTCCTGCCCCGGGCGAGAAACCTGCTCAATGAACTGAACAAGGCCAGCACCCTGGCCACGGAAATCGGCCAGGGCCAGCGCGGCATCTTGCGCGTGTGTCACTCCAGCACCGTGCCGATCAGCGGCCGACTGTTGCGCGACATGAGCGCATATCTGGAGCAGCAACCCGGCGTTTCGCTGGACATCGGCTCGCTCTCCTCGGAAGCACAACTTGAAGAACTGGCCGAGGGCCGCCTCGATATCGGCCTTCTGCGGCTGCCGGTGCTGCGCCAGCGCGAGGGCGTTCAGATTGTGCCGCTCTACACCGAACGTTTGCTGCTTGCCGTGCCCGCGGATCATCGACTGGCGTTGGCGGAGGCAGTCGACCTGGCGCAACTGAAAGACGAAGCATTCATTTCCATCCCGCACCCGCAGCGCGGCGGGCTGAGCTATTTGTGCGCCGACCTGTGCATGCGTCACGGCTTCTTCCCCCAGGCTGCGCGGGTGATGTCGCGCAAAACCACGCAATTGCAGTTGATCCAGGCCGGATTCGGCATTGCTCTGTTGCCGGAATCGATGCAGGACATCGCGCCCACCGGTGTGAGATTTCTGCCGCTGACCGGCGATTGCCAGAGCACCGTCGCCCTCGCTTCTCGGCAAAATCCCACACCTCTGGTGCGACACTTCCTCCAGACATTCACCGGCGAATGCCTTTAAACTGCGCCCCATGATTAGAGATCCCTTTGCAAGACTCGGCCTGGACCGAGAAGTCCTGACCGTCAGCCAGCTCAACGGCCGCGCGCGGGTGTTGCTCGAAGACGTGTTCAGCAACATCTGGGTCGAAGGCGAAATCTCCAACCTCGCCCGCCCGGCGTCCGGCCACGTGTATTTCACGCTCAAGGACAGTGGCGCGCAGGTGCGTTGCGCGCTGTTCCGCCAGAATGCGGCGCGTGTGCGTCAGGCGCTGAAGGATGGCCTGGCGGTCAAGGTGCGCGGCAAGGTCTCGCTGTTCGAAGGGCGTGGCGACTATCAGCTGATCCTCGACACCGTGGAGCCGGCCGGTGACGGTGCGCTGCGCCTGGCCTTCGATGCCTTGAAGGAAAAGCTCAGCGCCGAAGGCCTGTTCAGTGCCGAGCGCAAGGTGCCGCTGCCGGCGCACCCGCAGCGCATCGGCATCATCAGTTCGCCGACCGGCGCGGTGATTCGCGACATTATCAGCGTGTTCCGCCGCCGCGCGCCGCAGGTGCAACTGACGCTGATTCCCACCGCCGTTCAGGGCCGCGAAGCCACCGCGCAGATCGTCCGCGCCCTGAAACTGGCGGATGCCCGTGGGTTCGACGCGCTGATCCTGGCCCGTGGCGGCGGCTCGCTGGAAGACCTCTGGTGCTTCAATGAAGAAGCCGTGGCCCGGGCGGTCGATGCCTGTGTTACGCCGATCGTCAGCGCAGTCGGCCATGAAACCGATGTGTCGATCAGTGACTTCGTGGCGGATGTGCGTGCGCCGACGCCGTCCGCTGCTGCTGAACTGCTTGCCCCGGATTCCAGCCATCTGATCCGTCAGGTCGAAAGCCTGCATCGCCGGTTGGTGATGCGCATGCGTGACCGCTTGATGCGCGATCGCCTGCGCCTTGAAGGCATGACCCGCCGCTTGCGCCATCCTGGCGAGCGTCTGCGTCAACAGGCACAGCGCCTGGATGATCTGGACATGCGCATGCGTCGGGCGTTCGAGCGCCAGCTCAATACCCGTCGTGAACGCCTGATCCGCCTGGAAACCCGCCTCGCCGGGCAGCATCCGGGACGCCAGCTGGCCCTGTTGCGCCAGCGTCTCGACAGCCTCGCCGAGCGCCTGCCACGCGCGATGAACGAAGGCTTGAAACGCCGTCGCCTGCAGTTGCAAAGCCAGATGCAGACCCTGCACGTGGTCAGCCCGCTGGCGACTCTCGGCCGTGGCTACAGCATTCTTCTGGATGAGCGCGGCAACGCGATTCGCAACGCCGCGCAGACTCACACCGGCCAGCGCCTCAAGGCCAGACTGGGCGAAGGCGAACTGCAAGTGCGCGTCGAGGACAATCACCTGACGCCTGTCACTCTCTCTTTACTGGACTGATCCATGCCGCGTTTTCTTGCTCCGCTGCTGTTCCTGTGCCTGACCTTCAACGCCCACGCCGACAGTTACATCACCCGCCTGCTGAACAAACCGGTGCCGGGCGGCGTGGCGGTCGTCGATCTGGGGACCGCTGCGCAAGCGCCTAAAGCCACGTATCAGGGCAAACCGGTGCTGGTGGTCAAGGAGCAGAACAACTGGCTGGCGATTGTCGGCGTTCCGTTGACCGTCAAACCCGGCGTTCAGCAGATCAGCAGTGGCGGACGTAACCTCAACTTCAATGTCGGTAACAAGAAATACCCGGAACAGCACATCACCCTGAAGAACACTCAGCAGGTCAACCCGAACCCGGCCAACCTCAAGCGCATCGAGGGCGAACTGGCCGAGCAGATCAAGGCCTACCGCAGCTTCAGCCCGAACACGCCGAGCAACCTGTTGCTGGACAAGCCGGTCAACGGGCCGCTGTCGAGCAAGTTCGGCGTGCGCCGTTTCTTCAACGGTGAAGAGCGCAATCCGCACGCAGGTCTGGACTTCGCGGTGCCGGCGGGCACACCGATCAAGACCCCGGCGGCGGGCAAGGTGATCCTGATCGGCAACTACTTCTTCAATGGCAACACCGTGTTCGTCGACCACGGCCAGGGCTTCATCAGCATGTTCTGCCACATGTCGAAGATTGATGTGCAGAACGGCCAGCAACTGGCGCGCGGTGCGGTGGTGGGCAAGGTTGGCGCTACAGGTCGGGCGACCGGGCCGCACATGCACTGGAACGTCAGCCTGAACGATGCGCGGGTCGATCCGGCGATTTTCATTGGGGCTTTCCAGCCTTGATTTCAGTCTGAACCCCCACCAGCAGGGATTGCGCACGACGAATGGTCCGCGCAATCCCGGCCAACAATAAGCGCGATTTCAAGAATAAAATCTCGGAAAAAACCGCTTTCCGGGTATTCCTCTCAATTTTTTCCGACTGCTTGCCATCCTCATCCCTCGCGGTTAGGGTTGAGGGCATGAAAACCTCTCACACCCTCATTCAGCTTCGCCAGCACCGCAGCCTGTGCCTCGTCAGCGCACGACTGCCGGGCTGAATCGCTGCGCCTCGTCCCACGCTTTTCCAAGAACGTTCGTTACACCGGCAGGCCGCCTCTTTTCGGCCCAGACAATAAGGAATTTCCCGATGAGCATGCTCAAAGACCCGTCTTCGAAATACCGCGCGTTTCCTGTGATCAACCTGCCGGACCGCACCTGGCCGTCGAAAACCATCAATGCCGCGCCGATCTGGTGCAGCTCCGACCTGCGTGACGGCAACCAGTCGTTGATCGAGCCAATGGACGCGGTGAAAAAACTGCGCTTCTGGAAAACCCTGGTGCAAGTGGGCGTGAAGGAAATCGAGGCGTCGTTCCCGGCCGCTTCGCAAACCGACTTCGACTTCGTGCGCACTTTGATCGAAGACGGCCACATCCCGGACGACACCACTATTCAAGTGCTGACTCAGGGCCGTGAAGACCTGATCGAGCGCACTTTCGAATCCCTGCGCGGGGCGAAAAAAGCCATCGTTCACCTGTACAACGCCACCTCCCCTTCTTTCCGTCGCATCGTCTTCAACCAGGACAAGGACGGGATCAAGGCCATCGCCGTCAACGCTGCCAAGCTGTTCGTCAAATACGCCGCCATGCAGCCGGACACCGAGTGGACCTTCGAGTACTCGCCGGAAACCTTCAGCGCCACCGAGCTGGAATTCGCCAAGGAAGTCTGTGACGCGGTGATCGAGGTCTGGAACCCGACGCCTGAGCACAAGATCATCCTCAACCTGCCGGCCACCGTTGAATGCGCGACGCCGAACGTCTACGCCGACCAGATCGAGTGGTTCCACCGCAACATCAACCGTCGTGACAGCGTGATCATCAGCCTGCACACCCACAACGACCGTGGCACCGGCGTGGCCGCCACCGAGTTGGGCCTGATGGCCGGCGCCGACCGCGTCGAAGGCTGCCTGTTCGGCAACGGCGAGCGCACCGGCAACGTCGACCTCGTGACCGTGGCACTGAACATGTACACCCAGGGCCTCGACCCGCAACTGGACTTCTCCGACATCGACGGCGTGCGCAAAGTCGTTGAAGAGTGCAACCAGATCCAGGTTCACCCGCGCCACCCATACGTCGGCGACCTGGTGCACACCGCGTTCTCCGGCTCCCACCAGGACGCGATCCGCAAGGGCTTCGCCCAGCAGAAATCCGACGCACTGTGGGAAGTACCGTACCTGCCGATCGACCCGGCCGACATCGGCCGCAGCTACGAGGCGGTGATCCGCGTCAACAGTCAGTCGGGCAAGGGCGGCATCGCCTACTTGCTGGAACAGGAATACGGCATCAGCCTGCCACGTCGCATGCAGATCGAATTCAGCCAGGTCGTGCAGCGTGAAACCGACCGCCTGGGTCTGGAGATGACTGCCCAGCAAATCCACGCGCTGTTGCACAGCGAATACCTGCAAGCCAACACCCCGTACGCGCTGGTCAGCCATCGCCTGCAGGAAGAAAACGGCAACAGCGCCGTCGAAGTGGAAGTGGCGAGCAAGGGTCAGGGCGAAACCAACCTGCACTGGCGCGGCAAGGGCAACGGCGCACTGGAAGCGCTGGTGGCCGGTCTGCCGATTCCGGTGGAGATCATGGACTACAACGAACACGCCATCGGCGCGGGCACCAACGCCAAGGCGGCGGCCTACATCGAACTGCGTGTGAACGGCGAGCGTGCGGTGCACGGCGTGGGCATCGATGAAAACATCACCACCGCCAGCTTCAAGGCCCTGTTCAGCGCGCTGAACCGCTCGCTGAGCCAGCCGGAAGCGAAAGCGGCGTAACTGACCGCTGCAATACGAAAGGCCCCGGAGTGCGAACTCCGGGGCCTTTTTTTGCCTGCCATTTTAGTGCTGTCTGTAATGACCCCTTCGCGGGNGGTGCACCCCAGACTCATGCACACCATAGAACACTGTGGGAGCGGGCTTGCCCGCGAAAAGGCTTTTGCAGACGCTGCAAATGTCAGGTGAACTCGAAGGTGTCGGCATCCAGATTCGCCGGGAACCGCTCGCGGTAAGCCGCCAGTGAAGCCGCTTCCAGAACCACCTTGAACACCCCGTCAGCCTCTCCCGCCGCCAGCAACGTCTCGCCCTGGAAATCCAGCACCTGACTGTCGCCGGTATACGCAAAACCCTTGCCATCGGTACCCACCCGGTTGACCGCCGCCACATAGCACAGGTTTTCAATGGCGCGAGCCGGCAGCAACCGGTTCCAGTGCTGACGCCGTGCGCCCGGCCAGTTGGCGGTGTACAGCAGCAGGTCGGTGTCCTGAGCGTCGCGACTCCACACCGGGAAGCGCAAGTCGTAGCAAATCAGCGGACGCACCCGCCAGCCCTTGAGTTCGAACTGCACCTGGCGCTCGCCGGGCGTGTAATGATTGTGCTCGCCGGCCATGCGGAACAGGTGGCGTTTGTCGTAATGCAGCACTTCGCCGTCCGGCCGCGCCCACAGCAAGCGGTTGCGGTGGCTGCCGTCGGCCGCCTGGATGATCACGCTGCCCGTGACGACCGCGTTCAGCTTCGCTGCCTGGGCCCGCAGCCATTTGCTGGTCGGGCCGTTTTCGGCTTCGGCCAGGGTTTCGGATTCCATGGAGAATCCGGTGGTGAACATTTCCGGCAGGATGATCAGATCGGCACCGCGCGCCTGCTCCAGCAACGCGTCGAAATGCTCGAGATTGGCCTGACGGTCGTGCCAGGCCAGGCTGGTCTGGATCAGCGCCAGATTGAGATCGGGCAACGCACTCAGATCACGCATAGTTTGGCCGCCGCTTCCCGCAGCGTCTCCTCACGTTTGGCAAAGCACAGGCGCACCAGGCGCTGGCCTTCGAGTGGATTCTGGTAGAACACCGACACCGGAATGCTCGCCACGCCGTGCTCGCGAGTCATCCACATCGCCATCTCGACATCGTTCAGGTCAGGGCGAATCTGCGAGTAATCGACCAACTGGAAATAGGTGCCGGTGACCCGAGTGAAACTGAATCGCGACGGCGCCAGCAGATCACAGAACAGATCGCGCTTGGCCTGATAGAAACCCGGCAGCTCTTCGACGTGTTCCGGATGCTCGGCCATGTAATCGGCCAGGGCGTACTGCAACGGTGTCACGCCGCAGAAACTGACGTACTGGTGCACTTTACGCAGCTCTGCCGTCAGGGCCGGCGGCGCCACGACGTAGCCGGTTTTCCAGCCGGTGACGTGATAAGTCTTGCCGAACGAGCTGACCACGAAGGCGCGCTGATACAGCTCTTCATGGGCCAGCACGCTGACGTGCGGCACGCCGTCGAATACCAGGTGTTCGTAGACTTCGTCGCTGATCACGTAGATGTCGCGATCACGGATCAACGCCGCCAACTGATCCAGCTCGGCGCGGCTGATCAATGCACCGCTCGGGTTATGCGGGGTGTTGAGGATGATCATCCGCGTGCGCGGGCTCAGGGCTGCGCTGAGTTTGTCGAAGTCGATGGAGAAATCCTTCAGCCCAAGTTGCACATGCACGCAGCGCCCACCGGCCAGTTCCACCGACGGCTCGTAGCTGTCGTAGGCCGGGTCGAACACGATGACTTCGTCGCCGCTGTGGATAACCGCCTGGATCGCACAGAAAATCGCCTGGGTGGCGCCGGGGGTCACGGTCACTTCATTGTCGGCATCGACGTTGGCGCCATAACTGCGGGCGATCTTTGCCGCAATCTGCTGGCGCAGCGCCGGCAGGCCGGTCATGGGCGAATACTGGTTATGGCCACTGGCGATGTGTCGACCGACTGCGTCGCGCAGTGCCTGCGGGCCGTCGAAATCGGGAAAACCCTGGGAAAGGTTGATCGCTCCGGTCTGCGCCGCGAGCTGAGACATCTGCGTGAAAATAGTGATGCCGACATTCGGCAGCTTGCTGGTGATCATCGGGGTTCCCTGCTCTGCCCCGGCTCTGACGACGGCGCGGGAGAGCCCGAGGATAGCCCATCCGGCGCCCATAAAAAAAGGGCGCCAAACGGCGCCCCTTCTCTCTGTTCGCAACGACCTTACTTCTTGTCGCGGCGCTTCTTGCTGGCTTTCTTGTTGTGCGACATCAAGCGACGCTTCTTGTTGACCTGGCGGTCGGTCAGCGTGTTCTTGTTGCCTTCGTACGGGTTCTCGCCACCCTTGAACTCGATACGGATCGGCGTACCGACCAGTTTGAGCACACGGCGGTAAGTGTTTTCCAGATAGCGCACGTACGACTTCGGCACTTTCTCGATCTGGTTGCCGTGGATCACAATGATCGGCGGGTTCGCACCACCCAGGTGAGCGTAACGCAGCTTGATCCGGCGGCTGTTGACCATCGGCGGCTGGTGCTCGCTGACCGCGTCTTCGAGAATCTGCGTCAGGCGGCTGGTCGGCCAGCGGGTGACCGCCGACTTGAACGAGTTCTGCACCGAGGCGTAAAGGTTGCCCACGCCGGTACCGTGCAGTGCCGAGATAAAGTGGATATCGGCGAAATCAACGAAGAACAACCGACGCTGCAACTCGACCTTCACGAAGTCGCGCTCGCTTGGCGTCATGCCGTCCCATTTGTTGATCGCGATCACCAGCGCACGACCTGCTTCAAGGGCGAAGCCCAGCAGGTTGAGGTCGTGATCGACCACGCCTTCGCGGGCGTCCATCACGAAGATCACCACGTTGGCGTCTTTGATCGCCTGCAGGGTTTTCACCACGGAGAATTTTTCGACTTCTTCGTGGATCTTGCCGCGCTTGCGTACACCGGCGGTGTCGATCAGCGTGTATTTCTCGTCGTTACGCTCGAACGGGATGTAAATACTGTCGCGGGTGGTGCCGGGCTGGTCGTAGACGATTACCCGGTCTTCACCGAGCATGCGGTTGACCAGGGTCGACTTGCCGACGTTCGGCCGGCCGATGATGGCGATCTTGATCCCGTCTTTTTCGCTCGGACCAGGAATGCGCTTGGCTTCCTCGCCTTCGGCGACCACTTCTTCCTCTTCACCTTCCGCCGGCTCGTCATCGTCGCGCGGGAAGTCGCTCAGGGCGGCTTCCAGCAATTGCGTGATGCCGCGACCGTGGGCGCCGGCGATCGGAATCGCGTGGCCCATGCCCAGCGGGGCGAATTCGGCGCGGGCCATTTCCGGGTCGATGTTGTCGACCTTGTTGGCCACCACGTGGGAACGCTTGTTACGTTTGCGCAAGTGTTCGGCGATCATCTGGTCGGCGGCAGTGAAACCCGCCTTGGCATCTACCAGGAACAGAACGACATCCGCTTCTTCGATGGCCAGCAGCGACTGCTCGGCCATTTTTTCGTCCATACCATGCTCGTCACCGGAGATACCGCCGGTGTCGATCAGAATGTAGGAACGCCCTTGCCACTTGGCCTCACCGTACTGGCGATCACGGGTCAGACCGGACAAGTCGCCGACGATGGCGTCACGAGTCCTGGTCAGGCGGTTGAACAAGGTGGACTTGCCGACGTTCGGTCGGCCCACCAGGGCGATTACGGGAACCATGCGGCTCTCCACTTCGTTATTTCAGAAAATACAAAAGCCGCTGCGAGGCAGCGGCTGGTGCTCGGGGCAACACCCGTGGGTGCTGCAAACCCTGCAGAAGCAAGGCCGCCTGGGGTATTAACCCCAAGCATAGTTGTTACTTGATGGTCAGGGCTTCCAGTTTGCCGCTGTTGCCATACACATAAATCGTGTCACCCACCACCAGCGGACGGGCACGCAGGCCGTCGCTGTCGATGCGCTCGCGGCCGACGAAACGACCGTCCACCTGACTCAGCAGGTGCAGGTAACCTTCCAGGTCACCGACAGCAACGTAACTGGAGAACACTTCCGGCGCCGACAGTTGACGACGGGCCAGCGAGTCGTTGCTCCACAGGGCTGTGGTGGAACGCTCGTCGACGCCTTCAACGGTGCCCGACGACAGGCTTACGTAGACGTTGCCGAAACCCTGGGCAACACCGGCGTAGCTCGACGCGTCGCGCTGCCAGAGTTGACGGCCGCTTTCCAGATCCAGTGCCGCAACGCGACCCTGATAGCTGGCAACGTACAAGGTACCGCCGGACAGCAGCAGACCGCCGTCGATGTCGACCACGCGCTCCAGTTCCGAACGACCTTGTGGAATCGCGATCCGCTGTTCCCAGACCGGCACGCCGTTGGAAATGTCGAGAGCGACCACTTTACCGGTCGACAGGCCAGCCACCGCGAGGCGGTTGGTGACAATCGGTGCGCTGGTGCCGCGCAGGGTCAGTACGGCTGGCGTGCTGTCATACACCCAACGTTGGTTGCCGGTGGCCGCGTCCAGACCGATCAGACGATCGTCCTGGGTCTGTACCACCACCACGTCACCGTTGCTAGCCGGTGGCGCGAGGACTTCGCTGTTGACGCGCGAGCGCCACTTTTCTTCACCGTTGATGGCGTCGAGGGCAACGACTTCACCGCGCAGGGTGCCGACCATGACCAGACCGTAACCCACGCCAACGGCGCCGGACACAGGCAGTTCAAGGTCTTTCTTCCATTTCACGTCGCCGTTGCCGCGATCCAGGCCCATCACGATACCGGTCACATCGGCCGCGTAGATGGTGTCACCGTCGATCGCCGGCACCAGCATGTTGTAGGTTTCGCCCTGACCGTCACCGATCGAACGGCTCCACTGCTTGTGCAGGACCACTTCTTCTTTGAAGTCGGTCAGCTCGGCCGGTGGCAGTTCTTTTTTGCTGTTGCTGCTGCAACCCGCGGCCAGAATGGCCAGAGCCAGCAATGCTGCATGCTTCCAACGGATCACGTCACGCATCCCCTTTGGCCAGGTCGTCCAGCTTGATTTGAAGGCCACCGACCGCCGCTTCATCCGACAGTGCCGCCTTGGCTTTTTGATACGCCGCGTTCGCTTCGTCGGTACGGCCCAGCTGTACCAGCAGGTCGCCCTTGAGTTCTTCGCGAGTGGCCAGGAACGACTTGTCGGCATCGCCTTCGAGCAGTTTCAGGGCTTCATCGGCCTTGTTCTGTGCGCCCAGTACCTGCGCCAGCCGCTGACGGGCGATTTCGCCCAGCGCCGGGTTGGCCGGTTTGGCAACGATGGCCTTGAGTTCGGTCGCCGCGTCGTCCAGCTTGCCGCTGTCGACCGCGACCTTGGCCACGAACAGGCTACCGTACTGCGCGTAGGCAGAACCGCCGAATTCGCTGTTGAGCTTGCCGGCCAGATCCGCAACGCGCGCGGCGTCAGGCTTGCCGTCCGGGGTCAGCGTGGTTTCCAGCAATTGCTGATAGAGCACCGAGGCGCCTTGCGACTGGTTGCTCTGATACTTGTGATATGCCTGCCAGCCGAACACGATGACCAGCGCCAACAGGCCGCCGGTGACCAGAGGTTTGCCGTTGCGTGTCCACCAGTCCTTCAAATCCGCCAACTGTTCGTCTTCGGTACTCGACACCCCAATACTCCTTAATCGCTAAATCGGCTGTTTGGACAGCTTCAACCCTGCACGACGCAGGTGGCCAGGTGTGCAGCGAGCGCATCCCAGGCAATGCTTTGTTGTTCGCCCTGGCCACGCAGGGGTTTGAAACCTACCACTTGCTGGGCCATTTCGTCGTCACCGAGGATCAGTGCGTACAGCGCACCGCTCTTGTCGGCTTTCTTGAACTGGCTCTTGAAGCTGCCGGCGCCGGCATTGACTTGCAGGCGCAGGTTGGGCAGTTGGTCGCGTACCCGCTCGGCCAGGGCCAGACCGGCCAGCTCTGCTTCTTCGCCGAAGGCGCAGAGATAGACGTCAACCTGACGGGAGATTTCTTCCGGGATCTGCTCCAGGGTTTCCAGCAGCAGTACCAGACGCTCGATGCCCATGGCGAAACCGACGCCCGGGGTCGGCTTGCCGCCCATCTGCTCGACCAGACCGTCATAGCGCCCACCCGCGCAGACGGTGCCCTGGGCGCCGAGCTTGTCGGTGACCCATTCGAATACGGTTTTGCTGTAGTAATCCAGACCACGCACCAGCTTCGGGTTGAGCACGTAAGGAATGCCGACGGCATCCAGACGGGCCTTCAGGCCTTCGAAGTGGGCACGGGATTCGTCATCCAGGTAGTCGGCCATTTTCGGCGCATCGACCAGCACGGCCTGGGTGTCGGCATTTTTGGTGTCGAGCACGCGCAGCGGGTTGGTTTTCAGGCGACGCTGGCTGTCTTCGTCCAGTTTGTCGTGGTGCGCCGAGAGGTACTCGACCAGCGCTTCACGATAACGGCCGCGGGACTCGCTGGTGCCGAGGCTGTTGAGCTCGAGCTTGACCGCATCGCGGATGCCCAGCTCGCCCCACAGGCGCCAGGTCATGATGATCAGTTCGGCGTCGATGTCCGGACCGTCGAGGTTGAACACCTCCAGACCGATCTGGTGGAACTGGCGATAACGGCCTTTCTGCGGACGCTCGTGACGGAACATCGGGCCGATGTACCAGAGTTTCTGCACCTGGCCACCGCCGGTGATGCCGTGCTCGAGCACCGCACGCACGCACGCGGCCGTGCCTTCCGGACGCAGGGTCAGCGAGTCGCCGTTGCGGTCTTCGAAGGTGTACATCTCTTTTTCGACGATGTCGGTCACTTCACCGATCGAGCGCTTGAACAGCTCGGTGAACTCGACGATCGGCATGCGGATCTGCTTGTAACCGTAGTTATCCAGCAGACGCGAAACGGTGCCTTCGAAATAGCGCCATACCGGCGTCTGTTCCGGCAGGATGTCGTTCATGCCACGAATGGCTTGCAGAGACTTGCTCACAGAAATTCCTTAATTCGTTCGATCAGCCGCGCGCAATAACCGCTGCGTCAGCTTCGACCTTCTCGGCCGCTTTCTCGCGGATCAGCTTTTCCAGCTCGTCCACCAGATTGTCATTCGTCAGTTTCTGCGACGGCTTGCCGTCGATGTAAATCAGGTTTGGCGTGCCGCCGGTCAAGCCGATATGGGCTTCCTTGGCTTCGCCGGGGCCGTTGACCACGCAACCGATCACCGCGACATCCAGCGGCACCAGCAGGTCTTCAAGGCGCCCTTCCAGCTCGTTCATGGTCTTGACCACATCGAAGTTCTGCCGCGAGCAGCTCGGGCAGGCGATGAAGTTGATGCCACGGGAACGCAGATGCAAAGACTTGAGAATGTCGTAACCGACCTTCACTTCCTCGACCGGGTCGGCCGCCAGCGAGATGCGGATAGTATCGCCAATCCCCTCGGCGAGCAGCATACCTAGGCCCACGGCGGATTTCACTGTACCGGAGCGCAATCCACCGGCTTCGGTGATGCCCAGGTGCAGCGGCTGGACGATTTCCTTGGCCAGCAGACGGTAGGCTTCAACGGCCATGAACACGTCGGAAGCCTTCACGCTGACCTTGAAGTCCTGGAAATTCAGGCGCTCGAGGTGCTCGACGTGACGCAGGGCGGACTCGACCAGCGCGGCCGGCGTCGGCTCGCCGTATTTCTTTTGCAGGTCTTTTTCCAGGGAACCGGCGTTGACGCCGATGCGGATCGGGATCCCGCGGTCACGGGCGGCATCGACCACCGCACGCACGCGGTCTTCGCGACCGATGTTGCCCGGGTTGATGCGCAGGCAGTCCACACCCAGTTCGGCCACGCGCAGAGCGATCTTGTAGTCGAAATGGATATCGGCAACCAACGGCACCTTGACCAGTTGCTTGATCTTGCCGAACGCCTCGGCGGCGTCCATGTCCGGTACCGAAACACGGACGATGTCGACGCCGGCGGCTTCCAGACGGTTGATCTGCGCGACGGTGGCAGCGACGTCATTGGTGTCGCTGTTGGTCATGCTCTGCACAGCGATAGGGGCATCGCCGCCCACGGGCACGTTACCGACCCAGATCTTGCGCGATTCGCGACGTTTGATTGGAGATTCGCCGTGCATGACTTATTGACCCAATTTCAGGCGAGCGGTCTCGCCACTGGTGAACGGAGCGACATCGACCGGCTGGCCGTTGTAACTGACCTGCGCGCCACGGGCAACGCCCAGACGCACGGCAAACGGAGGCTTGCCGACGACAGACAGGCTGTCGCCCTTGCGCTTGAGGCCGCTGTACAGAACCTTGCCGCTGCCATCGGTCACTTGAGTCCAGCAATCGGCGATGAACTGCACCTGAACCTGGCCCTGACCTGCAGCCGGAGTAACTGGCGCTGTCGGCGCGGGTGCAGCGACGGCCGGGGCTGCCGGGGCAGCAACGGTCGGTGCAGGCGTGGCCGGAGCGGCAGGCGCTGGAGTTGTCGGAGCAGCCACCACAGGCGCTGGCGTATGAACCGGTGCAGCCGGAGTCGCGGCTGGCGCAGCAGATGCAGGAGCAACCGGTGCGGTCGCAGGAGCTGCGGCCTCGGTCTCGGCGCCGGTCGATTCAGCTGAAGTTTCCGATTGAGGCAGCGCCAGAGCGGTCGAGCCCTCGGCTTCGCCTTCCGCAACGGCCTGGTCTTCCGGCTCGTCCAGCGGATGAATCTGGGTGGTGCCGTCAGCGCCTTCGACTTCGACGTGCTCCGGCGCCAGGCCGATCAGGTCCTTGGTACGCAGGGAGGTCTGATCCTGCCACCAGACGAAACCGCCGCCGATGACCGCAATCAGCAGCAACAGGCTGACGATACGCAAAATGGTGTGGGAAACCCGTACCGGCTCTTCAATACGACCCAGAGCGTGGACGTTGCTGCCCTGGGAATCGGTGCCGGTGGACTGGTCGAATTGCTGGACCAGAACGGTCTGATCCATGCCGAGCAATTTGGCGTACGCGCGAATGTAGCCGCGAGCGAAAGTATGCCCGGGCAACTTGTCGAAGGCGCCGGCTTCAAGATTGCTCAGGGAAGTCACGGTGAGGTTGAGCTTGAGGGCCACTTCGGCCAGCGACCAGCCATTGCTTTCGCGGGCCTGGCGCAGGGTCTCACCGGGGTTAACGCGATTCGCTGCTACAACTTCGGGATGCGCCGCTTTCATCATTGCTCCGACAGGTATTGCTGATATTCCGGCGTACCGGGATAGAGTCGTTTTAATTGCAGGCCCGCACTGGCGGCCTTGTCGCGATCTTCAAATACTTTTGCCAACCGAACGGCGAGCAACAGACTACGTGCATTTTGCTCGGAGAGCTGGCTGAAACGGTCGTAATAGTCACGCGCGGGCACATAATGCCTGTCTTCGAATGACAACTCAGCCATTTCCAGCAATGCCCGTGGCTGCTGGCGGTTCAAACGCAGCGCTTTTTCCAGCTGCTGCTGCGCCAGATCACGCTGCCCGAGCTTCGCCGCCGTCATGCCGAGGTTCTCGAACACCCGCGAACGCTCAGGATACAGGGTATCGGCGGCCGCCTGTTCAAAACGCTCGTAGGCTTCCTTGTAACGCTGTTCTTCGTAGAGAAAACTGCCGTAGTTGTTGAGGATGCGCGCATCGGCGGGACGGGAGGACAAGGCTTTGCGGAAGTGTTCGTCAGCAAGCGCAGGTTCCATTTCGGCCTGGAACACCAGCCCCAGCGCGGCATTGGCGTCGGGATCCGAACCGTCCAGCTCCAGGGCTTTTTTCAGTGGAACCTTGGCCCGTTCGGTCATGCCCTGCTGCAAGTATCCCAGCCCCAGCTGCACGTAGGCAGCCCGCGCTTCGTCACGGCCCTTGCTGGTCTTCATCGGGTTGTAATCGCCCGACAGGACACAACCAGCACACAGGCTGGCCAACAGCAACAGCAGCGCAAAGCGCAGGGACATAGAGATCCTCTCTTAGTTAGTGTTCGCGGCGTTCTGTGCCAAATCGCTGTCGGCGCTCAATTCGCGCACGGCGATGTAACGTTCGCTGCGACGGGTGCGATCCAGCACCTGCCCTACCAATTGACCACAAGCCGCGTCGATGTCTTCACCACGGGTGGTGCGCACGGTGACGTTGAAACCGGCCTGGTGAAGCTGATCCTGGAACCGGCGGATGGCGTTGTTGCTCGGCCGCTCGTACCCGGAATGCGGGAACGGGTTGAACGGAATCAGGTTGATCTTGCATGGAATATCTTTGAGCAGCTCGATCATTTCCACGGCGTGCTCAAGCTTGTCGTTGACGTCCTTGAGCAAGGTGTACTCGATGGTCAGCACACGTTTCTCGCCAAGGGCGGACATGTAGCGCTGGCACGACTCGAGCAGCATCTTAAGCGGATATTTCTTGTTGATCGGCACCAATTGGTTACGCAATGCGTCATTCGGTGCGTGCAGGGACAACGCCAGGGATACGTCGATGTGCTTGGCCAGCTCATCGATCATCGGCACCACGCCCGATGTGGACAGGGTCACGCGGCGCTTGGAGATCCCGTAGCCCAGGTCATCCATCATCAGATGCATGGCGGCCACGACGTTATCGAAGTTCAGCAGCGGTTCGCCCATGCCCATCATCACCACGTTGGTGATGGCGCGGTCGATGGTAGCCGGAACACTGCCGAAGGATTTGTTGGCAATCCACACCTGACCGATGACTTCGGCGGCGGTGAGGTTGCTGTTGAAGCCTTGCTTGCCGGTGGAGCAGAAACTGCAGTCCAGGGCACAGCCTGCCTGGGACGAAACGCACAGAGTGCCGCGCTTGCCCTGGGGAATGTAAACGGTCTCGACACAGCTGCCGGACGCCACGCGCACCACCCACTTACGGGTGCCGTCGCTGGAAATGTCCTCGCTGACCACTTCGGGACCACGGACCTCAGCAACAGCCTTGAGCTTCTCGCGCAAGGCCTTGCTGACGTTCGTCATGGCGTCGAAATCATCGACGCCAAAGTGGTGAATCCATTTCATTACCTGACCGGCACGGAAACGCTTCTCCCCGATTGAGTCGAAGAATTTTTCCATTTCCGGCTGGGTCAGACCCAGCAGGTTGGTTTTAACAGTCGATGTAGTCATGGATTCACCTTCACTCTTAAGCCAATGCTTAGCGAGTGGTTACTTCAGTAGCTGCGAAGAAGTAAGCGATTTCGCGAGCAGCAGCGGCTTCGGAGTCCGAACCGTGAACAGCGTTGGCGTCGATCGATTCAGCGAAGTCAGCACGGATAGTGCCTGGAGCAGCTTCTTTAGGGTTGGTAGCGCCCATCAGCTCACGGTTGCGAGCGATGGCGTTTTCGCCTTCCAGAACCTGAACGACAACTGGACCCGAAGTCATGAAGGCAACCAGGTCGCCGAAGAAACCACGAGCGCTGTGCTCAGCGTAGAAGCCTTCGGCTTCGGCTTTGGACAGTTGCTTCAGTTTCGAAGCTACAACGCGCAGGCCAGCGTCTTCGAAGCGAGTGGTGATCTTGCCGATCACGTTTTTAGCAACGGCGTCAGGCTTGATGATGGAGAAAGTACGTTGAACAGCCATGGTGTAACTCCAGAAACGGTAATTTGCGAAAAATTAAACCCGCGAATTATACGCGGGTTCTTGGGTATTGCCTAACCTGCGAGGACGATCAGTCCAATTCTTCGGCCCAAAGAGTCTGAACCGCCTCCAACACCTTCTCGCCAACACGACCAGAGGTATTGTCGAAATCCGGCAGCTCTTTGATCCATTGCTGCAGGTCGACGAAATTGACAGAAAACGGGTCTACACCCGGTTTGGCTTCCGCCAGCTCTTCTGCAATACGTTGAACATCATTCCAACCGTAGCTCATGACAGTCTTACCAGTCAGTGCGGCGCTTCGGCCGCATGGTTAAGCGAATATTTCGGAATTTCGACGGTGATGTCTTCTTCACCGACGATCGCCTGACAAGCCAGGCGCGACTGGGCTTCCAGACCCCAGGCACGATCAAGGAAATCTTCCTCCAACTCGTCGGCTTCTTCCAGCGAGTCAAAACCCTCGCGAATGATGCAGTGACAAGTGGTGCAGGCGCAGACGCCGCCGCAGGCGCTTTCCATCTCGATATGGTGTTCGTGAGCCAGCTCAAGGATCGACGTGCCAGGTGCTGCGTCGACAACCATGCCTTCAGGGCAGAACTTCTCGTGGGGCAGAAAAATGACCTGCGGCATCAGATATCCTCGATTTCATTCAGATTGCGCCCGGACAGAGCGGCTTTCACCGTCTGATCCATACGGCGGGCAGCAAAAGCATCGGTCACTTGCGACAGACGCTTGGTCTGCTGCTCGATGGCATAACCATCAGTGCCTTTCATCAGTTCGGTCAGTTCCTGCACCTGCAGATCGATGACCATGCGCTCTTCAGCGTCGAGCAAACGCTCGCCATCCGCCTCAAGAGCGCCCTGCACCGCTTCGATCAGGCGCTGGGCATCGACCTGCTGCTCGCGAAGAACGCGGGCGACTTTGTCATCGTTGGCGTGCTGGAACGAATCTTTCAGCATCTTGGCGATTTCGCCATCGGTCAGGCCATAGGACGGCTTGACCTGAATGCTCGCTTCAACGCCCGAACCCAGTTCACGGGCAGAAACGCTGAGCAGACCATCGGCATCGACCTGGAAGGTCACACGAATTTTTGCCGCACCGGCTACCATCGCCGGGATGCCGCGTAATTCGAAGCGAGCCAGGGAGCGGCAATCGCTGATCAGCTCACGCTCGCCCTGCAACACGTGGATCGCCATGGCCGACTGGCCGTCTTTATAAGTGGTGAAGTCTTGAGCGCGAGCGACGGGGATGGTGGTGTTACGCGGAATCACCTTCTCCATCAGGCCGCCCATGGTTTCCAGCCCCAGGGACAGCGGAATCACGTCGAGCAACAGCAGTTCGCCGCCATCGCGCTTGTTGCCGGCCAGCGTATCGGCCTGGATCGCGGCACCGATGGCCACCACTTGATCCGGGTCGATTTCGGTCAGCGGTTGACGACCGAAGGCTTCGGCGACGGCTTCGCGAACACGTGGAACGCGGGTCGAGCCACCGACCATGACCACGGCGTGCACGTCTTCCAGCTCGACGCCGGAATCGCGAACGGCGCGGCGGCAGGCTTTCAGGCTGCGAGCGACCATTGGCTCAATCAGCGCATCGAAGGCTTCGCGGGTCAGCTGTGCTTTCCAGTCGCCGTAGGCAACTTCAACACTGTCGGCATCAGTAAGGGCTTCTTTGGCTGCGCAGGCGGCTTGCAGCAGGCTGCGTTGCGCGCCCGGATCGAGGTCGGCGGACAAACCGGCGCTCTCGATGATCCAGCCGGCAATCGCATGATCGAAGTCATCGCCGCCCAGCGCGCTATCGCCGCCAGTAGCGAGGACTTCGAAGACACCGCCGGTCAGGCGCAGAATCGAAATGTCGAAGGTGCCGCCGCCCAGATCGTAAATGGCGACCAGGCCTTCGGCATGCTGATCCAGACCGTATGCCACCGCCGCAGCGGTCGGCTCGTTGAGCAGACGCAACACGTTCAGACCGGCAAGTTTCGCCGCGTCCTTGGTAGCTTGGCGCTGAGCATCGTCGAAATACGCCGGAACGGTGATCACCGCGCCCACCAGCTCACCGCCAAGGGTGGCTTCAGCGCGCTGACGCAATACTTTCAGGATATCGGCGGAGACTTCGACCGGACTTTTCGGGCCCTGCACGGTGTCGATGAACGGCATGTGCGATTCGCCGCCGACAAAGCGGTACGGCAGTTGATCGCCCAATTGCTTGACGTCGGACAGACCTCGACCCATCAGGCGCTTGACCGACAGCACGGTGTTCAGAGGATCGGAGGACGCAGCCAGTTTGGCCGACTCGCCGACTTCGACGCGATCGGCGTGATAACGCACGGCGGAAGGCAGGATGACCCGTCCTTCGGCGTCGGCCAGCGGCTCGGAAAGACCACTGCGCAACGCAGCGACCAGCGAATTGGTAGTGCCCAAGTCGATACCCACAGCCAGACGACGCTGGTGCGGTTGAGGACTTTGGCCGGGTTCGGCGATCTGCAGTAGGGCCATCGTGATCAGGACTTATCTGTATATCAGGCGTGCGACCGGAGCGGCACTGGGTTAATCGTCGAGGCGCTCTTCTAACTGGCGCACTTCGTAGGTGAGCTTGTCGAGGAACTGCATGCGCCGCATCAGGCGTTCGGCCTGTTCGCGCTGCGCTGCATCATCCCAACAGGCTGCGAAGCTTTCGTTGAGCTCTTCCTGGGCGGTTTTCAGGCGACGCTTGAAAGCCGCGACACCGTCCAGGTCGGCACTGTCCTGCAGATCTTCGAGTTCTTCGCGCCATTGCATCTGCTGCAGAAGAAACTCAGGATCGTGGACGGTGACTTCCATCGGCACTTCATGCCCGCTGATGGTCAGCAGGTAGCGTGCACGCTGGGCCGGACTCTTGAGCGTCTGGTAGGCATCGTTGAGCCGTGCAGACTGCTCGAGCGCCGACCGCTGCTCGCGCTCGGAAGCATCGGCAAAGCGGTCAGGATGAACGGCGCGCGCCAGCTCGCGATAGCGCGTGGCCAACTGCTCAAGATCCAGACGGAAGCCCGGTTGCAGCTCGAATAAAGCGAAATGACAAGGAATACCCACGACAAGCCTCAGATGTTGAAGCTTTCGCCGCAGCCACATTCACCGCGTACGTTGGGGTTGTTGAACTTGAAGCCTTCGTTCAACCCTTCCTTGACGAAGTCGAGCTCGGTGCCGTCGAGGTAGGCCAGGCTCTTCGGGTCGATGATCACTTTCTCGCCGTGACTTTCGAACACCTGATCTTCTGCAACCACCTCGTCGACAAACTCCAGCACGTAGGCAAGGCCGGAACAGCCCGTGGTGCGAACCCCCAGACGAATCCCTTCACCCTTGCCGCGCCCGTCGAGGGAGCGCCGCACGTGTCGAGCAGCCGCTTCTGTCATGCTGATAGCCATCGTTGACTCCTTACTCGTCGCCAAATCTTGAAAGTCAGATCAAGCCTTTCTTCTGCTTGTAATCGCGAACGGCCGCCTTGATGGCGTCTTCAGCGAGAACCGAGCAGTGGATTTTCACTGGCGGCAGGGCCAGTTCTTCGGCCAGCTGAGTGTTCTTGATGGTTTCAGCTTCGTCCAGGGTCTTGCCTTTCATCCACTCGGTAGCGAGGGAGCTGGAGGCGATAGCCGAACCACAGCCGTAGGTCTTGAACTTGGCGTCTTCGATAACGCCCTGATCGTTGACCTTGATTTGCAGACGCATCACGTCGCCGCACGCCGGAGCGCCGACCATGCCGGTGCCGACATCAGGATCTTCCGCGTTCATCTTGCCGACGTTACGCGGGTTTTCGTAGTGGTCGATGACCTTTTCGCTGTAAGCCATGATTCTCAATCCTCACTCATCAGGGCCGCTCTTGAGACCCTGCAACTGCGCTGCGTAAACCGCCGCGTCGCTACAGGATCTGTATCCGGCGGCTTCTATATTTAGTGTGCCGCCCACTCGATCTTCGAGATATCGACGCCGTCTTTGTACATGTCCCACAGCGGCGACAGAGCGCGCAGCTTGGTAACGGCCTCGCAGACTTTCTGCGCGGCGTAATCGATTTCTTCTTCGGTGGTGAAGCGGCCGAAGGTGAAACGGATCGAGCTGTGTGCCAGTTCGTCGTTGCGGCCCAGGGCGCGCAGTACGTACGAAGGCTCAAGCGACGCCGAGGTGCAGGCCGAACCGGACGAAACCGCCAGATCCTTGAGCGCCATGATCAGCGACTCGCCTTCAACGTAGTTGAAGCTCAGGTTCAGGTTGTGCGGAACGCGGGCGGTCAGGCTGCCGTTGACGTACAGCTCTTCCAGGTGCTCGACCTGCTTGTAGAAACGGTCGCTCAACGCCTTGATACGGACGTTTTCGGCAGCCATGTCTTCCTTGGCCACACGGAACGCTTCACCCATGCCGACGATCTGGTGGGTCGCCAGGGTACCGGAACGCATGCCGCGCTCGTGACCGCCGCCGTGCATGGTCGCTTCGATGCGCACACGCGGCTTGCGGCTGACGTACAGCGCGCCGATGCCTTTAGGGCCGTAGGTCTTGTGGGCGGAGAACGACATCATGTCGACTTTCAGTTTCTGCAGGTCGATTTCAACCTTGCCGGTGGACTGAGCGGCGTCGACATGGAACAGGATGCCCTTGGAACGAGTCAGCTCGCCGATGGCGGCGATGTCGTTGACGGTGCCGATTTCGTTGTTCACGTGCATTACCGACACCAGGATGGTGTCTTCGCGCAGCGCGGCTTCGATCATGGCCGGGGTGATCAGGCCATCTTCGGTCGGATCGAGGTAGGTGACTTCGAAACCTTCACGCTCCAGTTGGCGCATGGTGTCGAGGACAGCCTTGTGCTCGATCTTGGAGGTGATCAGGTGCTTGCCCTTGGAGGCGTAGAAATGTGCCGCACCCTTGATTGCCAGGTTGTCGGACTCGGTGGCACCGGAGGTCCAGACGATTTCACGCGGGTCGGCGTTGACCAGATCGGCCACCTGACGACGGGCGTTTTCGACGGACTCTTCGGCTTTCCAGCCGAACACGTGGGAACGGGACGCCGGGTTACCGAAGTTTCCGTCGACCAGCAGGCATTCACTCATTTTTTGCGCAACGCGCGGATCGACCGGGGTGGTCGCAGAGTAATCAAGGTAAATCGGCAATTTCATGGACTATCTCCTAAATCAGGCTGGCTGGCGTGCCGCTAGCTCTCTGGCTGTCATTCGACGGCGGACGCTTCAATCTTGTCCAGGCGCGGCGCCTTGCCATTGCAACGACGCTGATCCTGACGCTGGGCCACTTCCTGCACCTCACGGCGAGTTACGAGGTCGGCCAAGCTGATACCGCTGAGAAATTCGTGAATCTGCAGGCTCAGGTCGCACCACAGGTGATGGGTCAGGCAGGTGTCACCGGAGTGGCAGTCGCCCTGGCCCTGGCATTTTGTTGCATCGACCGATTCGTTCACCGCATCGATCACCTGAGCCACCTGGATGCCCTGCATGTCGCGGGACAACTGGTAGCCACCGCCCGGACCGCGAACACTGGAAACCAGGTTACTGCGGCGCAGCTTGGCGAAAAGCTGTTCGAGATAGGACAGGGAGATGCCTTGGCGCTCGGAGATATCGGCCAGGGACACCGGCCCGTGTTGCGCGTGCAACGCCAGGTCAAGCATGGCGGTCACGGCGTATCGGCCTTTTGTAGTCAGTCGCATGGACAATTACCACGGAGTTCGGAATGGGCGGGAGTATGCAATTCCCGAGCATTTAAGTCAACTATAAGACCTAGTGCTTTAGTCGGGTTTACCCGCAAAAGAGCGCGCGAATGATAGCAGGGTCTGCGGCCTAATGGCACACCGGTTGGCAGCAGCCCTGCAAGTGCGTCAGTGGAGCTTGGATTCGTCCTTACCCTTGACGCAGGCGAAGTCTTCTTCACGCAGCTCGGGCAGATCTTTCGCACAGTAATTACTGCCCAGATCCTTCAGCGCACCGCACATCCCCTCCAGACGCCCATCCACCGCTTGCAGGTGATCGAGCAACTGGCCGATGGCGCGCGCCACCGGGTCGGGCATGTCTTCGCTGACGCCATAGGCATCGAAGCCGATCTTCTCGGCCATCGCCTTGCGCTTGGCGTCGGCCTCGTCATCGGACTTGACGATGATCCGCCCCGGAATCCCCACCACGGTGGCACCCGGAGGCACTTCCTTGGTGACCACGGCATTGGAACCGACCTTGGCGCCGGCACCCACAGTGAACGGACCGAGCACCTTCGCGCCCGCTCCCACCACCACGCCATCGCCGAGGGTCGGGTGACGCTTGCCCTTGTTCCAGCTGGTACCGCCGAGCGTCACGCCCTGATAGATCGTCACGTCATCGCCGATTTCAGCGGTTTCGCCGATCACGATGCCCATGCCGTGGTCGATGAAGAAGCGTCGACCGACCTTGGCGCCCGGATGGATCTCGATCCCGGTCAGCCAGCGACCGAAGTTCGACACCAGCCGCGCCAGCCATTTCAGATCGTTGCGCCAGAGCATGCCGGCCAGTCGATGAATCCAGATCGCATGCATGCCGGGGTAGCAGGTCAGGACTTCAAAAGCGTTACGCGCCGCCGGGTCTCGGTGGAATACGCTCTGGATATCTTCACGCAAACGCTCGAACATCATTAATCCTTCCGCTTAAGGAGCTCGCCACGGGCCGCTTTCTGGGTTTCCGTGAGGATGCCACGCAAAATATTCATTTCCGCCCGGCTGACCGAGCTGCGTCCGTACAACCGGCGCAGGCGCGCCATCAAGTGCCGCGGTTTTTCCGGATCGAGGAATTCGATGGCCACCAGGGTCTGCTCCAGGTGTTCATAGAACCGCTCCAGCTCATCCATGGTCGCCAGTTCGGCGCTTTTCACGGAGGCCACTTCTTCCTTCTCGATCTTGGTCGGCTGACCTTGTGCAGCCAGCCACGCCATGCGCACTTCATAACTCAACACCTGCACCGCCGCCCCGAGGTTCAGCGAGCTGAACTCAGGATCGGAGGGGATGTGCACGTGATAGTGACATCGCTGCAGCTCGTCATTGGTCAGGCCGGAATCTTCACGACCGAACACCAGCGCGATTTCCGCGCCCTGCCCTGCCTCCTCGACCACTTTGGTTCCGCACTCGCGCGGGTCCAGCAATGGCCAGGGAATGCGCCGGTCACGGGCACTGGTGCCGAGCACCAGATTGCAACCGACCAGGGCGTCTTCCAAGGTGGCGACGACTTGCGCGTTTTCAAGGATGTCACCGGCACCGGAAGCGCGGGCATCGGCTTCGTGATGCGGAAAGACGCGCGGATCAACCAGCACCAGACGCGACAGGCCCATGTTTTTCATGGCGCGCGCGGTCCCGCCGATGTTTCCCGGATGGCTGGTATTGACCAGGACGACACGAATATTTTGCAGCACGGCGGGCGCTCTCGGACTCGGCAAAGGGGTGCAAATCTTACAGAACAGCCTACCGTTAAGCTATGAAAGCGAACAGCGACCTTCACCTGAAGAAAAGTTCTGATAGAATGCGCGGCTTTCTTTAACAACCTTAGGTGACACATCCATGCAGCCCATGCTGAATATCGCGCTGCGCGCCGCCCGCAGCGCCAGTGAACTGATCTTCCGCTCCATCGAGCGCCTGGATACCATCAAGGTCGACGAAAAAGACGCCAAGGATTACGTATCCGAGGTCGATCGCGCCGCCGAACAGAAAATCATCGACGCTCTGCGCAAGGCTTACCCGAATCACTCGATCATGGGTGAAGAGACCGGCCTGCACGCCGGCACCGGCATCGAAGGCGAAGAATACCTGTGGATCATCGATCCGCTGGATGGCACCACCAACTTCCTGCGCGGCATTCCTCACTTCGCTGTCAGCATTGCCTGCAAATACCGTGGTCGCCTGGAACACGCCGTTGTTCTGGATCCGGTTCGCCAGGAAGAATTCACCGCCAGCCGTGGTCGCGGCGCTCAACTGAACGGTCGTCGCCTGCGCGTCAGCGGTCGCACCAGCCTGGACGGCGCTCTGCTCGGTACCGGTTTCCCGTTCCGTGACGACCAGATGGACAACCTCGACAACTACCTGGGCATGTTCCGCGCCCTGGTTGGCCAGACTGCCGGCATCCGCCGCGCCGGTTCGGCGAGCCTGGACCTGGCTTACGTGGCCGCCGGCCGTTTCGACGCGTTCTGGGAGTCGGGCCTGTCCGAGTGGGACATGGCTGCTGGCGCCCTGCTGATTCAGGAAGCAGGCGGCCTGGTGAGCGACTTCACCGGCGGTCACGATTTCCTTGAGAAGGGCCACGTCGTTGCCGGCAACACCAAATGCTTCAAGGCAGTTCTGACGGCGATCCAGCCGCACCTGCCGGCCTCGCTGAAGCGCTAAGCGTTTCGCGAAACCAAAAAAAACACCCTTCGGGGTGTTTTTTTATGGGCATGAAAAAGCACCCCGAAGGGTGCTTTTTTTATAAGCCGTCAACCAGTCACTGGCCCGGCTCGTTCTGCGACAGGATCAGCTTGCCTTCCTTGTCGACCGGAATCTGGTTGCCCGGATCACGATCCATCCGCACCTTGCCTTCCTTGCCGTCCAGCGAATATCGGACGTCATAACCCACGACTTTGTCGCTGATGTCATTCACCGTGTTACAGCGAGTCTGAGTCGTGGTGTAGGTATCACGCTCCTGCATACCCTCCTGAACCTTGTTACCGGCGTAACCACCACCGACCGCACCGGCCACCGTGGCAATCTTCTTGCCGGTGCCGCCGCCGATCTGGTTACCCAGCAGACCACCTGCCAGCGCACCGACCACGGTGCCGGCAATCTGGTGTTGATCCTTGACCGGCGCCTGCCGGGTCACTGTCACATCCTTGCACACTTCACGTGGAGTCTTGATCTGTGTTTTGACCGGTTCTACGGCCAGCACTTGCGCATACTCAGGGCCGCTTTTAACCAGGCTGTAGGTGGCAACAGCACCCCCGGCAGTCACACCGACAGCACCCAATACCGCACCAACCAGCAACGACTTGTTCACATGAACCTCCTGACCATCACATGCGGGACGCGCCCGCGCTTCTCCCAGCCTTGGAGCAAAAAAAAAGACGCGAGTTCAACTCGCGTCTTTTTTGACTGACCGCCGGGAAAACGATGGCCGTTATGGACGGTCGTCGACTTCCTTCTCGGTGTTGACCGGCGGAATCAGGTCTTCCGTCGACAGGTTCAGCCAGATCAGCACCACGTTGGCGATGTAGATCGACGAGTAGGTACCCGCCAGAACACCCACCAGCAGCGCCAGGGAGAAGCCGTACAGGTTGTCACCGCCGAAGAACAGCAGCGCCGCGATCGCCAGCAAGGTCGAAACCGAGGTCGCGATGGTCCGCAGCAGGGTCTGCGTGGTCGAGATGTTGATGTTCTCGATCAGCGTGGCCTTGCGCAGAACACGGAAGTTCTCACGCACCCGGTCGAACACGACGATGGTATCGTTGAGCGAGTAACCGATGATCGCCAGTACCGCCGCCAGCACCGTCAGGTCGAAGGTGATCTGGAAGAACGACAGGATACCCACGGTCACGATCACGTCGTGGATCAGCGACACGATGGCGCCGACCGCAAACTTCCACTGAAAGCGGAAAGCCAGGTAGATCAGGATGCCGCCGAGCGCCAGCAGCATGCCCATGCCGCCCTGGTCGCGCAGCTCTTCACCGACCTGCGGGCCGACGAACTCGACGCGCTTGACGGTCGCCGGGTTGTCGCCGCCGACCTTCTGCAGCGCTTCCGCCACCTGATGGCCCAACTGCGGGTCTTCACCCGGCATGCGTACCAGCAGATCGGTGGTCGCGCCGAAGTTCTGTACGACGGCTTCGTGATAACCGGAAGAAACCAGCTGCTCGCGCACCTTGGTGACATCGGCCGGACGCTCGTAGGTCAGCTCGATGAGCGTACCGCCGGTGAAGTCCAGACCCCAGTTCATGCCCTTGTGGAAAACGCTGAAGATTGCCAGCAAGGTCAGGAATACGGTGACGCCGAACGCAAAATTGCGGACGCCCATGAAGTTGATTGTACGTAACATGGCAGCCCCTTAAATCCACAACTTCTTGAAGTCACGACCGCCGAAGATCAGATTGACCATCGCGCGGGTGACCATGATGGCCGTGAACATCGAAGTCAGAACCCCGAGGGACATGGTGACTGCGAAGCCCTTCACCGGGCCGGTGCCCATGGCGAACAGGATGCCGCCGACCAGCAAGGTGGTCAGGTTGGCGTCGAGAATCGCAGTGAATGCCCGACCGAAGCCTTCGTTGATTGCACGCTGCACGGTCATGCCGGCGGCGATCTCTTCACGAATCCGCGAGAAGATCAGTACGTTGGCGTCGACCGCCATACCCATGGTCAACACGATACCGGCGATACCCGGCAGGGTCAGCGTGGCGCCCAGCAGCGACATCAGCGCCAGCAGCAGCACCATGTTCACCGCCAGAGCAACGGTGGCGATCAGGCCGAAGAAACGGTAGATGGCGATGATGAACAGCGAGACGAACAGCATGCCCCACAGCGATGCATCGATACCCTTGGTGATGTTGTCCGCACCCAGGCTCGGGCCGATGGTGCGTTCTTCAGCGAAGTACATCGGAGCAGCCAGACCACCGGCACGCAGCAGCAGCGCCAGTTCGGACGACTCGCCCTGGCCGTTCAGGCCGGTGATACGGAACTGCGCACCCAGCGGCGACTGAATGGTCGCCAGGCTGATGATCTTCTTCTCTTCTTTGAAGGTCTGCACCGCGACGTCTTTCTCGACGCCGTCGACCACTTGCTTGGTGTAAGTGGTGACCGGACGCTGCTCGATGAAGATCACCGCCATGCTGCGACCGACGTTGCTGCGGGTCGCGCGGCTCATCAGCTCGCCACCGTGGCCATCCAGACGGATGTTCACTTCAGGGGTACCATGCTCGCCGAAACCGGCCTTGGCGTCAGTCACCTGGTCACCGGTGATGATCAGGCCACGCTCGATCTGGGCAGGAGGACGATTGCCTTCGCGGAATTCGAAAGTTTCGGAAGTGGCTTTCGAAGCACCCGGCTCTGCCGCCAGACGGAACTCCAGGTTGGCCGTCTTGCCGAGGATACGCTTGGCTTCGGCAGTGTCCTGCACGCCCGGCAGCTCAACCACGATACGGTTGGCGCCCTGACGCTGGACGATCGGTTCGGCAACACCCAGCTCGTTGACGCGGTTACGTACCGTGGTCAAGTTCTGCTTGATGGAGTACTCACGGATTTCCGCCAGCTTGGCCGGGGTCATCGCCAGACGCAGCACCGGTTGACCGTTGAGGTCGGCCGGAACAATGTCGAAATCGTTGAAATTCTTGCGGATCAGCGCACGGGCCTGTTCACGGGAATCAGCATCGCTGAAGCCCAGCTGAATGGCACCATTGAGTTGCGGCAGGCTGCGATAACGCAGTTTCTCTTTGCGCAACAGGCTCTTGACGTCGCCTTCGTAGACTTTCAGGCGGGCGTCGAGGGCTTTGTCCATGTCCACTTCCAGCAGGAAGTGCACACCGCCGGACAAGTCCAGACCCAGCTTCATCGGGTGCGCGGCCACGCTGCGCAGCCACTGCGGGGTGGTTTGTGCCAGGTTCAGCGCGACGACGTAGTCATCACCCAATGCCTTGCGGACAACGTCCTTGGCCGGCAGCTGGTCTTCAGCCTTGGTCAGACGGATCAGACCGCCCTTGCCGTTCGCAGCCAGGCTCGAAGCCTTGACGTTGATCCCGGATTCCTTGAGCGCGGTGCTCACGCGATCCAGATCGGCCTGGTTGACCTGCAGGGCCGTGCTGGCGCCGCTGATCTGAATGGCCGGGTCATCGGGGTATAGATTCGGAGCGGAATAAATCAGACCGATCGCCAGCACCGCCAGGATCAGAATGTATTTCCACAGAGGATATTTGTTCAGCATCACGCCGCCCGTTATGAACGCGGGGCGCCTTGCGCGCCCCGTCGATTGAGTAGAAGTTGGAACCTTAGATCGCTTTCAGCGTGCCTTTTGGCAGCGTGGCGGCGATGGCGCCCTTCTGGAACTTCATTTCCACGGTGTCGGAAACTTCCAGAACCACGAAGTCATCGGCCACTTTGGTGATCTTGCCGGCGATGCCGCCGGTGGTGACCACTTCGTCGCCCTTCTGCAGGCTGCTCAGCAGGTTCTTCTGCTCTTTGGCGCGCTTGGCCTGTGGACGCCAGATCATCAGGTAGAAGATGACCAGGAAGCCGACCAGGAAAATCCACTCGAAGCCGCCGCCCATAGGCGCTGCAGCCGGTGCAGCCGCGTCAGCCATGGCATTAGAGATAAAAAAGCTCATTTAGCACTCCAGTTGCAAATGTTGAATCTTGGGGTCAGAAAACTCAGTCCAAAGGCGGAACAGGAAGCCCGCGTTTGGCGTAGAAGGCATCGACAAAGGCGGCCAATGTACCCTGTTGAATAGCCTCGCGCAAACCAGCCATCAGCACCTGATAATGGCGCAAATTGTGGATGGTATTGAGCATGCTGCCGAGCATTTCGCCGCACTTGTCCAGATGATGCAGATAAGCGCGGGAGAAGTTCTGGCAGGTATAGCAATCGCAGGTCGGATCCAGCGGCGAATCATCATGGCGATGGAACGCGTTACGGATCTTCAGCACGCCTGTATCAATGAACAGATGCCCGTTGCGGGCATTACGGGTTGGCATCACGCAATCGAACATGTCCACACCGCGGCGCACACCCTCAACCAGATCTTCCGGTTTGCCAACGCCCATAAGGTAACGAGGTTTGTCAGCCGGCATCATGCCCGGCAGGTAGTCCAGCACCTTGATCATTTCGTGCTTGGGCTCGCCCACCGACAGACCGCCGATGGCCAGGCCGTCGAAACCGATCTTGTCCAGGCCTTCCAGCGAGCGCATGCGCAAGTCCTGGTGCATGCCGCCCTGGACAATACCGAACAGCGCCGCCGTGTTGTCGCCATGGGCATTCTTCGAACGCTGGGCCCAGCGCAGCGACAGCTCCATGGACACACGGGCGACGTCTTCGTCAGCCGGGTACGGGGTGCATTCGTCGAAGATCATCACGATGTCGGAGCCCAGGTCGCGCTGAACCTGCATCGATTCTTCCGGGCCCATGAACACTTTCGAGCCGTCGACCGGAGAGGCGAAGGTCACGCCCTCCTCCTTGATCTTGCGCATGGCGCCGAGGCTGAACACCTGGAAACCACCGGAGTCGGTCAGGATCGGGCCTTTCCACTGCATGAAATCGTGCAGATCGCCGTGCTCCTTGATCACTTCCGTACCCGGGCGCAGCCACAGGTGGAAGGTGTTGCCCAGAATGATTTCCGCGCCGGTGGCGACGATGTCACGCGGCAACATGCCCTTGACCGTGCCGTAGGTGCCCACCGGCATGAAGGCCGGGGTCTCGACGGTGCCACGGGGGAAGGTCAGACGACCACGACGGGCCTTGCCATCGGTGGCAAGCAGCTCGAACGACATACGACAGGTGCGACTCATACGGATTCCTCTGGGCCGCGGGGAGCGGGATTACGGGTGATGAACATCGCATCACCGTAGCTGAAAAAGCGGTATCCGTTATCGACCGCGGCTTTGTAGGCAGCCATGGTTTCCGGATAACCGGCGAATGCCGAGACCAGCATCAACAGCGTGGATTCGGGCAAATGGAAATTGGTGACCAGGGCGTCGACCACATGAAACGGCCGACCCGGGTAGATAAAGATGTCGGTGTCACCGCTGAACGGCTTGAGTACGCCATCGCGGGCGGCGCTTTCCAGCGAACGCACGCTGGTGGTGCCGACAGCAATCACTCGACCGCCGCGCTCACGGCAAGCGGCGACGGCATCGACCACGTCCTGACCGACTTCCAGCCACTCGCTGTGCATGTGGTGATCTTCAATCTTCTCCACGCGCACTGGCTGGAACGTGCCGGCGCCGACGTGCAGCGTGACGAACGCCGTCTCGACACCCTTGGCGGCGATCGCTTCCATCAGCGTCTGATCGAAATGCAGCCCGGCGGTCGGTGCCGCCACTGCGCCGAGCTTCTCGGCGTACACGGTCTGATAGCGCTCGCGATCCGAACCTTCGTCCGGGCGGTCTATATAAGGAGGCAACGGCATGTGCCCGACGCGATCGAGCAGCGGCAGCACTTCTTCGGCAAACCCCAGCTCGAACAGCGCATCGTGACGCGCCAGCATCTCGGCTTCACCGCCGCCGTCAATCAGGATCTTCGAACCCGGTTTCGGCGACTTGCTGGAACGCACATGAGCCAGCACGCGGTGGGTATCGAGCACGCGTTCGATGAGGATTTCCAGCTTGCCGCCGGACTCCTTCTGCCCGAACAGGCGCGCCGGAATCACCCGGGTATTGTTGAACACCATCAGATCGCCGGGGCGCAAATGCTCCAGCAGATCAGTGAATTGACGGTGTGCCAGGGCGCCGCTGACCCCATCCAGGGTCAACAGGCGACTACCGCGACGCTCGGCCAAAGGATGGCGGGCAATCAGCGAATCAGGAAGCTCGAAGGTAAAGTCAGCAACGCGCATGATGGGGTTCGTCTAGCAGGGCCGGAAAGTCTAGCGGAAATATCGAAAATTGACCATGAAACGTGATTGACCAACGGTAGGCACCTCTCTATACTTCGCCGCCATTGAGCCCTGATGGCGGAATTGGTAGACGCGGCGGATTCAAAATCCGTTTTCGAAAGGAGTGGGAGTTCGAGTCTCCCTCGGGGCACCAAAATTAGAAAAGGTCTTGCTTAGCAAGGCCTTTTTTTTCGTCTGCCGGAAAGTGCCGCTGGCTTTCCGGCGAGATCCCACACAGGTTCACCCCATGGAAACGTCACTGGAAACTGTCGCCCTGTTCTCCCTCAAACTCGCGTATGAGGAAGAAGGCCTGAGCCCGATCCTGCGCGATGACATGGTCATGGGCGACTATCAGAAGGATGTGTTCGAACTGCTGGTGCGCCGGGGTGATGTCGAGACGATCCAGTTCAAAATGAACGAGTGCCTGACGCTGGCGATGGACGCCCTGGGCGGTTTGGAAAAGCCGTTGGGGCGGGAGTTGCACAAGTTGTCCGCCGATTTCAACCAGGCACGTTCGATGGAGCAGTTGGACGCACCGCTCCTTGCACTCAAGGGCTATTTGAAAGACGTACTGTAAGGCCTTACAGAAATGCCGGCAGTGGCATCTGGCACTTCAGTTGGGGAGGATGAAGATAGTGGCGCTACGACACTGTTTTGCTATCTTGCGACCTTATTGAAAATAGAGGCACTGACGTCCTCTCAAGTGAAATGTCTTTCAGGAAAAAGATCGCAATGGACGCTTGGCTTTTCATGTTTGTCCACGTTGTGACCTGGATCTGGGTCGTGGGCGAAAGGGGCCGCTGGAATTTGCTGGTAGCGAACTGCGCCGGCTTCATCAGCGGCTGGATCGTAGGCTGGGTGTTTGTGATCCTGTACCAGTGGATCTTCGCTGGCGCGAATATGGCGATGCCACCGATTCCGGCGCGCAGCCTGCTGATTGTGATGAGCGGCGCGGGAGCACTGGTCGGCATGTGGATGTGGGTCGCACAGCTCAAGCGACCTGAGTCCAGTCTGCTCCGTCATCTGATCGGGGCTGTCTATGGGACTGCGGCGGGAGCTATTGCCCTGCTACTGACCACCCGACTTATCTATCCAGGCGCTTGACTGAATATCCATGCCATGGAGTAACGATCGACGCGTTGATGGCGCGATGCACCAGGTTTGGTATCTTGACGCCCCCGTCGTGTTCCGGGTTTTGCGAAAGGTTAAAAGGAAAGGATCGAATGGAGTTTCTGCGTTTTCTGGCATTTGTCGCGGCCTGGGGTTTCATGTGGCGCTGGGTAGTGAAAAACCGCGGCAGCTGGCACTTGTTCTACGGCCACCTGGTCGGTGCGGCAGGCGGTTTCATTGTGGCGATGGTGGTGTTGGCGATCAGCTTTTCACTGCTCCCGTCGGCGCATCATTACGAAGCCGCGCAGACTGAAAACGTCGTGGCACAGCAGGAAGCCGAGCCGACCTCGTTGCTGCCGGAAGCCGAGGCGGTTGCAAGCCCTGCTGCGCTGAAAGATGCGCCGGTGTTTGCCGCTATCGAGCCGGACAACAAGCCCTCTCCAGCGGATTCCGCGCTGCTGCCGAATTATGCCAGTCGGGCGCCGAAGACGATGTCGGTGCAAACCGTGATCGACCAGAGTGACGATGAGGGGCGCAAGGCCCTGACGGCGCTGAGCAAAAAACTGCGCGCCGACGCCCAGGGCGACAAATCGATGCTCGCGTATGTCATGTGCAGCCCGTTCGTGACCGGCACCTTGCGCTTCCCCGCATCTGCCCGTTTTGCCGACAGCAAAAGCCTGACACCGCAGCGCTTCAAGGATCAGGTTTACTCCTTCAGCAACACCGTCACCGCGCGGAACATGAATGGCGACGACGTGACGTACCGCTTCGACTGCTCCGTACAGGAACAGCAAAGAGTCGATGCGACACCTGCCGAATGGCGCCTGTTGGCGCTGAAGCTGGAAAAAACAGGCTCTTAAGCCTGGTTTAAGGGTTCGAGGCGCCGGCTGCGCTATCATCGCCGGCCTGTGCGCCTTGAGCTTTTCCCCTGATGCCTCCGACACCTGATGACCTGAGCCTACTGCCCGCTGTTCTGGCCGGGCCGTTGCTGCGACGGCTGGAGCCAACGCGCTTAGTGCTTTGGCTGGTCGGCAGCCGCGAGCTGTCGTTGACCTTGCACCTGCAAGGCGTAGGAGACATTCCACTGGATGCCGGGAAATGCACGGTCATTCCGGTAGGCACCCGGGCGTTTGTTCACCTGATCGACGTTCCGCTGGAAACCGCCCTGCCCTGCGACACCCGCATCGACTACGACCTGTTGATCGATGACCAGCAACCCATCGCCGACTGGGCGCCACACCTGCTCTACGACGACGCCACCTGCCCGAACTTCGTCCTGCGCTCGCGCATCGACCAGTTGCTCCACGGTTCCTGCCGCAAGCCCCATCACCCGGCCGCCGACGGCCTGCTCTGCGTTGACCGGTTGCTGGCCGCCGAAACCGATCCGCAACAACGTCCCGCCCTGTTGATGATGAGCGGTGATCAGGTCTATGCCGACGATGTGGCCGGTCCGATGTTGCGGGCGATTCATGCCTTGATCGAGCGCCTCGGTCTGTTCGGTGAACACCTCGAAGGCGCGGTCGTCAGCGACAGCGCGAAACTCTACGAACACCCGGCCAGCTACTACCGCCGCGCGGATTTGCTGCCGGCACTGGAAAGCAACGAGACATTGCGCGAGCGTTTCTTCGGCGGTGCGCGCAAACCGATTTTCACCAGCAGCAGCGCCGACAATCACCTTGTGACGTTCGCCGAAGTCATGGCCATGTATTTGCTGGTGTGGTCGCCAACGCCTTGGACGCTGGTCAATCCGCAGCCGCCAGCGCTGACGCCGGAACGCCTCAAGCGCTATGCCCTCGAACAGACCCGCATCGACGGGTTCAAGGCCGGCCTCGGCCAGGTGGCCCGGGCCTTGGCGCATTTGCCGAGCCTGATGATCTTCGATGACCACGACATCACCGACGACTGGAACCTGTCCGCACAATGGGAGGAAACGGCCTACCGCCACCCGTTCTCCAAACGCATCATCGGCAACGCGCTGATCGCCTACATGTTGTGTCAGGGCTGGGGCAACAATCCGGATGCATTCAGCGCAGTGCTGGAGAAAACCCGCGGCCTGAGTGCCAGCGGTGACGACCGCTATCTCGACGCTCCCGTGCAGGACGAATTGATTGAGGAACTGCTGCGCTTTCAGCAATGGCATTTCGTAATGCCAACCAGCCCGGCACTGGTGGTGCTCGACACTCGCACCCGACGCTGGCGCAGCGAAATGGCGCTCAAGCAACCGTCGGGTTTGCTGGACTGGGAAGCCTTGAGCGAACTGCAGCAGGAACTGCTCGACCATCCTTCGGCGATCATCGTTTCGCCGGCGCCGATCTTCGGCGTGAAGCTGATCGAAACCGTGCAGCGAGTGTTCAGCTGGTGCGGTTATCCACTGCTGGTGGACGCGGAAAACTGGATGGCCCATCGCGGCGCCGCCCAGGTGATCCTGAACATTTTCCGACACTCACGTACACCGGGCAGTTACGTGGTGCTGTCAGGCGACGTGCATTATTCCTTCGTCTACGAAGTCCTGATCCGACACCGCAAGGCCGGGCCGCGCATCTGGCAGATCACCAGCAGCGGCATCAAGAACGAATTCCCGCCTACCCTGCTGGAATGGTTCGACCGCCTCAACCGCTGGCTCTACTCACCACGCTCGCCGCTCAACTGGCTGACCAAACGCCGCCGCATGCGCATCGTTCCTTACGTGCCGGAACACGCCGAAGCGGGTGAACGGCTGTGGAATTCGGCGGGGATTGGTCAGGTGTTTTTCAATCAACAGGGGCAGCCGAAAGACATCATCCAGCACAACTCGAATGGCGCACCGAAGACCCGGATGCTGGCGCCGGATTTGTCGGATTATCCTGATTAAGCAAAAAATGGCTGCCGAAAAAACGGCAGCCATTTCAGACGCAAGCGGGAAATCAGCTCTCGCCCAGCGCTCGCGCCACCCCTCTGACAATCATCCCCACCTCCCGCTCATCAATCGTCAGCGGCGGCAGCAGCCGGATTGTCTTGCCGCGAGTAACGTTGATCAGTAGTCCATGATCCCGCGCGGCAATCAATGTCAGGTCGCGGATCGGCTGTTTCAGTTCGATGCCGATCATCAGCCCTTGCCCACGAATCGCCAGCACATTCGGATTGTCCGCTAGTTCTGCACGCAAGCGGGTCAGCAGGCACTCGCCTTGAACCCTGGCATTTTCCAGCAGACCCTGTTCCTCGATGATCTCGAGCACGGTGCAACCTACCCGACACGCCAGTGGATTGCCGCCGAAGGTGCTGCCGTGGCTGCCGGGGGTGAACAGATCGGCCGCCCTGCCCCGTGCCAGGCAAGCGCCGATCGGCACGCCGTTGCCCAGGCCCTTGGCGAGGGTCATGACGTCGGGAACGATGCCTTCATGCTGGAACGCAAACCAGCGACCGGTACGGCCGATACCGGTCTGGATTTCGTCGAGCATCAGCAGCCAGGCGTGACGGTTGCACAGCTCGCGCAGGGCCTTGAGGTAGCCGGGCGGTGCCAGTTGCACGCCGCTTTCACCCTGAATCGGCTCGACCAGAATCGCCACGATCCGCTGGCCATGCTTGCGCTGTACCTGCTCCAGCGCCTCAAGATCGCCGAACGGAACCTTGACGAAATCCCCGGGCAACTCATTGAAGCCCAGGCGCACCGCCGGGCCATCGCTGGCGGACAAGGTGCCGAGGGTACGCCCATGAAACGCGTTGGCCATCACCACCACCAGCGGCTGCTCGATGCCTTTGCGCCAGCCGTAAAGGCGCGCCAGTTTCAGTGCGGTTTCATTGGCCTCGGCACCGGAATTGTTGAAGAACGCCCGCTCCATCCCCGCCAGCCGCGTCAGCTTCTGCGCCAGCGACTGTTGCCAGTCGATGCTGTAGAGGTTGGAGGTGTGCAGCAGCAATCCCGCCTGCTCGCTGATCGCCGACACGATGCGCGGGTGCGAGTGACCGACATTGGTCACCGCCACGCCCGCCACCG
The DNA here is from genome assembly GCF_052046055.1 of Pseudomonas sp. 22082. Lineage (NCBI taxonomy): Bacteria > Pseudomonadati > Pseudomonadota > Gammaproteobacteria > Pseudomonadales > Pseudomonadaceae > Pseudomonas > Pseudomonas sp. 22082. Next base: position 19,398 of record NZ_JBQEQB010000007.1, on the reverse strand, counting down.
CGTCCAGATACTCGCGGCCCGCCTGATCCCAGAGTCGGGTGCCCAGGCCCTTGATGAAGCTCAGGTCCAGCGGTTGATAGGTGTTCATCAGGGCGGCGGTCATGTCGGCAAACTCCAGCGAGGTGAGAGGTGCTGGCAGTATGGTTATCCACCTGAACTGGATAAACTCGGCAAAACTTCAATCATTTAGAAGCCAGGCTTGATAATGGATCTGTTCCAGTCGATGAGCGTATACGTCAAGGTTGTGGAGTCCGGCAGCATGACGGCGGCCGCGCTGCAGTGCGAAATGTCCACGACCATGGTGGGCAATCACCTGCGGGCACTGGAGCAACGGCTTGGTGTGCAATTGCTGCAACGCACCACCCGCCGCCAGCGACTGACCGAGTTCGGCAGCGTTTACTACCAGCGCTGCCTGGAGGTATTAGGTCTGGTCGCCGACTCCGAACGGCTCGCCGAACAGACGCTGGATGAACCGCGCGGCATCCTGCGGGTGACCGCGCCGCTGACCTTTGGCGTCGAACGCCTGGCCCCGGCGCTCAGCGAGTTTTCCCTGCAATGTCCGCAGGTCAAACTCGACGTGATCCTGACCAACCGTCGCCCGGATCTGTTGGAAAGCGGTCTCGACGTGGCCTTCCGACTGGGCCACTTCGACCAGTCCAACCTGATCGCCCGCCCGCTGATCGACTACACCCTGACCGTCTGCGCCTCCCCGGAGTACGTGGCCCGACGCGGTATGCCGCTCACGCCTGAGGAACTGCGCCAGCACGATTGTCTGTCCTTCGCCTACCCTGCCGGCGATGACTGGCAATCGGTGGAAAAGCAGTGGCGCCTCAGCGGCCCGGACGGCGAAATCATGGTCGACGTCAAAGGCCCGATGCTGATCAACAGTTCCGCCGGCCTGCATCAGGCCGCGCGCACCGGCATGGGCATCGTGATGCTGCCGGATGCACTGGTGGAACAGGACCTGCGCGACGGCCGACTGGTCGTCGTGATGCCGGACTACCAGCCGCCGAACCGCCCGATGCATCTGCTTTACGCGCCGGATCGCTATCGGCTGCCGAAACTGCGTCGCTTCGTCGAGTTCGCCATGCAGATGTGGGGCAGACCGTAAGCAACGCGACTACTGTTGGAAATACACCAGGGACGGGATCAACGAATGAACAAGGACATTTCAATACGCGACCTCCTGCCGACGGAAGTCGAGGCCGCAAGGCAGTTTCTGGGGCGGCACGGCTGGGGTCATCGCACCGGCACCGCCGAGCATTTCGCAAAGCTTGTTCAGAACTCCCAACGCACTGCCGTTGCATTGAGCGGCCAGCAGGTTGTCGGTTTCGCCCGTGGCATCACCGATGGTTTGTCCAACGGTTACCTGTCGATGGTCGTGGTCGACGGGCAACACCGGCGCGCGGGAATCGGGCGGGCGCTGGTCGAACATGTGATGGGCGACAACACCGACATTACCTGGGTTCTGCGTGCCGGGCGCGAAGGTGCGGAAGCGTTTTTTGCCAGCCTGGGGTTTGAAACCTCGGTGATCGCGATGGAGCGTTTGCGACTGAAATAGCCGACGGTTACTGTGACCCCGACTATGCTCCACCCTCCTCCTTTTCCAGCATGGATGCTGCGCAATGCTCACGATTCTGCAAAACACTCCGCTACGGGTTTACCTGATTTTTCTGCTGGTGGTTTATTTCGGCATCAAGTCGTTTTCTCCCCGACGCGAGAGCCGTGCCTCGATGCTGATTACGCCCCCGGCGTTTTTGGCATGGTCGCTGTACTCCCTGAACCTGTCGATCAACCCGGCCTTGTTTTTCAGCATCTGGCTCGGCGCACTGTTGCTGGGAGGTTTCTCGGCCTGGCTGGCGTTCTCTCGGCGGGGCGTGGTGCTCGACGACTCTGCGACAGGGCTGATCATGCCGGGCACAGTAAAAATCCTGATCATGTACCTGATGTTCTTTTCCGCGAACTACTACTTCGGTTACCAGAATGACGTGAATCCGGAGCGTTCCGCGTCCCCGGACCTGCTGTTGCTCAAGTCGATTATTTCGGGGTTCCTGGGCGGCCTGATCGGCACCCGTTCGTTGAAGCTCTACTGGACACTGCGTGCTCTGGCGTCCGGGCGGTTGCCGAGGAATGTCGCCGCCAATGAATAAGGCACAGCGCTCGCGGTGCCAGGTTGCTCAACACAAATCATCCGGATAAATAATCGGCACCGCCGGCCCCTTGCTCCGTGACAACGCTGCCGCGCTCCCCTAAATTAGTCGGCCTGAAAAAGCCCCCAGCGCTTTCTCGTCTCATCTCAAGTTAAAAAAGTAGTGAAATTTCAATGTCCGATTTCAACACCGCTGAATCCGTAGTCACTCTGTCGTCCAAAGCGGAATACGAAAACTCCATCAATCTTTCACAACATATCCCACAGGCGAAGATCATCAGCGAGATGGTGCTGGACGCGTTCCAGTCGAGCCGCGAAAGCGATCAGATCCGCGAACTGCGCGCCGCGATCCGTCAGGCCCACGACCGCTTCGATGACGACCAGGCTTACGAGTTGATGGGCGAACTCAAGCGCCTGAAGGACGCCGAGGCTGCCGACATCGCCGCCCTCGAAGATCTGAGCAGCAAATTCCCGATCAGCCGCATCCTGTCCAGCTTCAAGGACGATCCGGCGTTCCAGGAAATCGTCTACGGCCTGGCCCTCAAGGTGCTGAACCAGACCCATCAGGCGATCAGCAACCCGAGCGGCGGCAAGAGCAAGGCCGCACGCGCCAAGAAAGACGTCGAAGTGTTCAGCATCAGCAAGGACGGCATCAGCGTGACCCTGCCAATGCGCACACCGCGTTCGCGCCTGAGCGTGGATCGCGAGGCGCTGGAATTCCTCGGCTTCACCTTCGTCGGCGAAGGCGACGAGGCGGAAATCGAAGGCGAAACGTTCGTCGACAACACCGGCGCCGAACACGCCATCAATCGCAAGAACATCATCACCGCCCTGCAACAGCAGACCGCGTTTGATGGCTACAGCATCGCCGCCCAGTAATACCGGGCGCTGACAAAAAAGCCCCGCACTGAAATTCAGGCGGGGCTTTTTGTTGTGCGGCTTTCAGCGATTACGCCGAAGGATGCACTGCGGCGATCATATCGACTTCGATGGCTGCGTTTTTCGGCAACTGATAGACGCCGACGGTGGTGCGGGTGTGTCGCCCGACATCGCCCAACACATAACTGAACACGTCCGACGCGCCATTGGCGACTTCGCTGAGGTCAACGAAATCCGGCGTGGACTTCACGTACACCGTGACCCGCAACAACGACCTGACCTTGTCCAGCGAACCGACTGCATCGACGATAAAGGCCAGACAGCGCATCGCACTGATGCTCGCCGCGGCCTGCGCATCCTTGAGCGTCAACTCCTGCCCCACCCGCCCCGGATACTGAATCTTGCCCTCGGTGCGCGGCACCATGCCGCTGATGTAGATCTCATCGCGATGACGGATCAACGGCGCGTAATTGCCACCCACCGTGTTCTCGCCATTGATGTCGTAGTTCAGCTCTTTTGCCAGGGCAATGAATCGCTCGTCGCAGGTCATCCTCTCAGTCATTTCGCCCAGCCTCTTGATCGATGCATGAAGTTGGATCCGAATCTAGGGCTTTTGCCTGTTGATCGCAACCTGTCGATTTCTAGCTAGTCGTTTCGAGGGAATGGCTGATTACCGCACCCCTTTGGTAGCGAGGCTGTTCACGACAAAGGACGTCGTTTCTCCATCATCCGAGCAACAAAAAACCCCGCTCATCTCTCGATGAGCGGGGTTTCTCGTACAACGTTCGAACCTTACGGCGCGTACGTCAGCAGCAGCTCGGTCGGCACCTTGAAGTCCAAGGACATCATGACGCTCAGCGCGGTGATGGTGAAGATCGAGAACACGAACAGCTTGCGTGCCCAGACCGTGTCATCCACCGCCTTGTAGCCGGTCCAGGCCATGTACAGCCAGTACATGCCCATGGCCGCGGCGACGGCGAGGTAGCTCATGCCGGCGTAACCGCTGAAGGTCAGCATCAACGTCGCCACGAGGAAGGCCAGGATGTAGAACAGGATGTGCTTCTTGGCCACCTGGATTCCGCGCTTCACTGGCAGCACCGGAATCGATGCGGCCAGGTAATCGTTGAAGCGGAAGATCGCGATGGCGTAGGAATGCGGCATCTGCCACAGGCTGAACATCACCAGCAGGGTCAGCGCGGCCATGTCGAAGCTGTTGGTCACGGCCACGTAACCGATCACCGGCGGCATCGCGCCCGACAGACTGCCCACCAGCGTGCCGTGAACCGACTTGCGCTTGAGGTACAGGCTGTAGAAGCCGACGTAGATGATGAAGCCGATCACGGCGAACAGGGCAGCCAACGGGTTGGCCACCTTGTACAGCAACGCAACGCCGGCGACACCCAGGACGGTCGCATAGACCAGGGCCAGTTTCAGGGAGATCAAGCCCTGGACCAGCACCCGGTTCTTGGTGCGCTCCATCTTCAGGTCGATGTCGCGGTCGATGCAGTTGTTGAACACGCAACCGGAGGCCACGACCAGGGAAGTGCCGATCATGGCTGCCAGAAACACGGCCAGATCGACATGCCCTTTCGAGGCCAGGAAGAACCCGCCTGCCACAGAAAGCACGTTACCGAAAATGATCCCCGGTTTGGTGATTTGGATAAAGTGCTTGAGCGACATCGGGTTTACCTCACTTCGCCATCATGTAGGTGTGGATGCTGAACATGATCCACAGCGACAGACCGACCAGCAGCACGATCACGATGGCCGTAAAGACGAACGCAATCACGTTGTTACGTTGAGCGATGGAACGGTCCAGGTGCAGGAAGTAATACAGGTGAACGATCACCTGGATCACGGCGAACAGCAGGACGATTGCCAGCGTCGTCGACTTCGGCAGGGTCGGGAACATCACCAGGCCGAACGGGATGACGGTCAGGATTACCGACAGGATGAAGCCGATGGCGTACGACTTTACGCTGCCGTGGCCAGCATCATGGCTGTCATGGGAGTGTGCATTAGCCATTACAGGGTCCCCATCAGGTAAACAACGGTGAATACGCAGATCCACACCACGTCCAGGAAGTGCCAGAACAGGCTCAGGCAGCTAAGACGGGTCTTGTTGGTCGCCGTCAGGCCGTGCTTGTTGACCTGGTACATCATGATGCCCATCCAGATCAGACCGGCGGACACGTGCAGACCGTGGGTACCGACCAGCGTGAAGAACGCCGACAGGAAGCCCGAACGGCTAGGACCGAAGCCCTCGGAGATCAGCAGGTGGAACTCGTTGATCTCCATGGCGATGAAGCCTGCGCCGAGCAGGAAGGTCATGAACAACCAGCCCAGAACCTGCTGCTTTTTACCCTTGTACAACGCCAGCATGGCGAAGCCGTAGGTGATCGAACTGAACAACAGCAGAGCGGTTTCGCCCAGCACGTATGGCAGTTCGAAGATGTCGTGGCCCGACGGGCCACCGGCGACGTTGTTTACCAGTACCGCGTACACCGCGAAGATCGACGCAAACAGAATGCAGTCGGTCATCAGGTAGAGCCAGAAACCGTATACGGTCATCTCGCCCGAGTCGTGGTGATGGTCATCGTGCCCATGGTCATGACCATGGGCGTGTCCAGCATTGGTCACTAAGTTCGACATTGTTTAAGCCTGTTCCAACTTGGTTTCAACACGGGTTGCGGAAGCAGGGATCTTCCCGGCCGCTACCAGACGCTTGTGCTGCTCGGCTTCGATGCGCTCGATCACGTCGACCGGCACCATGTAGCCCTGATCGTCACGTGCTGCGTGGATCACGAAGTAGATGACAGTGCCGGCCAGGCTGGCGATCGCCAACCACCAGATGTGCCAGATCATCGCGAAACCGAACACGGTCAGCAGTGCGCCCATCACCACGCCAGTGGCGGTGTTGTTCGGCATGTGGATCGGTTCGTACTTGGCCGGAGCCTTGTACGCGGTACCGTTTTCCTTGGCCTCGGTGAACGGATCGATGCAGTCTGCCTTTGGCAGTACAGCGAAGTTGTAGAACGGAGGTGGCGACGAGGTCGACCATTCCAGGGTATGGGCATTCCACGGGTCACCGTGTTCGCACATGTTTTCCGGTTTCTTGCGGTCACGCACCGACACGTACAGCTGGATCAGCTGGCAGGCGATACCCACAGCAATCATCACCGCACCGAACATGGCAACGTACAGGTACGGTACCCACTCAGGGTTGGTGGTGGCGTTCAGACGACGGGTCATGCCCATGAAGCCCAGAGCGTAGAGCGGCATGAACGCGACGAAGAAGCCCGAGATCCAGAACCAGAACGCTGCTTTACCCCAGCCTTCGTGCAGCTTGAAGCCGAACGCTTTCGGGAAGTAGAAGCCGAAGCCTGCGATGTAGCCGAATACCGCGCCGCCGATGATCACGTTGTGGAAGTGCGCGATCACGAACAGGCTGTTGTGCAGAACGAAGTCAGCACCCGGGATGGCCAGCAGTACGCCGGTCATGCCGCCGATGGCGAAGGTCACCATGAAGCCCAGGGTCCACAGAACCTGGCTGGTGAAGCGCAGACGGCCCTGGTAGATGGTGAACAGCCAGTTGAACAGCTTCACACCCGTCGGGATGGAAATCAGCATCGTCGCCAGACCGAAGAAGGCGTTGACGCTGGCACCCGAACCCATGGTGAAGAAGTGGTGCAGCCAAACCATGAAGCCCAGTACCGAGATCGCGCCCGAGGCGTAGATCATCGAGTGGTGGCCGAACAGTTTCTTGCCGGTGAAGGCCGAGATGACTTCCGAGAAAATGCCGAATGCCGGCAGGATCAGGATGTAAACCTCAGGGTGGCCCCATGCCCAGAACAGGTTGACGTACATCATTGGATTGCCACCAAGTTCATTGGTGAAAATGTGGAAATCCATGTAACGGTCAAGGGTCAGCAGTGCCAGGGTAGCGGTCAGGATCGGGAACGAAGCCACGATCAGAACGTTTGCCCAGGTGCAGGTCCAGGTGAAGATCGGCATGTCCATCAGTTTCATGCCAGGGGTACGCATTTTCAGCACGGTCGCGAGGAAGTTGACCCCGGTTAACGTTGTACCCAGACCCGATAGCTGTAGCGCCCAGATGTAGTAGTCCATCCCCACGCCAGGGCTGTATTGCAGACCCGACAGCGGTGGATAGGCAACCCAGCCGGTCTTGGCGAATTCGCCGACGCCCAGGGACAGGTTGATCAGCACGACGCCGGACACCAGCAGCCAGAAGCTCAGGGAGTTCAGGAACGGGAACGCAACGTCACGCGCGCCGATCTGCAGCGGCACTGCAAGGTTCATCAGGCCGGTGAAGAATGGCATCGCCATGAAGATGATCATGATTACACCGTGAGCGGTGAAGATCTGGTCATAGTGTTCAGGTGGCAGGTAGCCAGGCGAACCCTCGGTGGCCATGGCCAGCTGGGTCCGCATCATGATGGCGTCGGCAAAACCGCGCAGCAGCATGACCATGGCGACGATGATGTACATCACGCCGATTTTCTTGTGGTCGACCGACGTCAGCCACTCGGTCCACAGGTAAGTCCACTTCTTGAAGTAGGTGATTGCAGCGAACAACGCCAGACCACCGAGCGCGATCATCGAGATGGTGACCATCACGATCGGCTCGTGGAAAGGGATCGCTTCCCAACTTAATTTACCAAACATCGTTTACTCCTCTGCCCCGGCAGCTGAATGCGAATTCGAGTCCATATCCGTTGCCGCCACTTCTTTCTCTTTCTTCTCGTGCTTCAGCGGCTTGCCTGGTTTCATGCCTTCGTACTTGTCGACGATGGTCTGGAACAGGTTCGGCGTGACCGAGGAGTAGAGCTCGACTGGATTGTTCTGGCTTGGCTTGGCAAGGGCTGCGTATTCAGCGGCTTCAAGCTGTTTAGGTGCCTTTTTGACTTCACTTACCCAGGCGTCGAAATCTTCCTGAGAAGTTGCGATCGCTTTGAATTTCATACCGGTGAAACCAGCGCCGCTGTAGTTGGCGGAGATGCCGTCCATCTCAGCGTTGCGGTCAGCGATCAGGTGCAGCTTGGTGGTCATGCCCGCCATCGCGTAGATCTGGCCGCCCAGGCCAGGGATGAAGAACGAGTTCATCACCGCGTCCGAAGTGATCCGGAAGTTAACTGGCGTGTGCGCCGGGAAAACGATCTTGTTGACCGTGGCGATGCCTTGTTCCGGGTAGATGAACAGCCACTTCCAGTCCAGCGCGACCACTTCGATGGTCACCGGCTTGACGTCGGATTCGATCGGACGATACGGATCCAGCGAGTGGGTCGACTTGTAGGTGATGTAACCCAGGGCAATGATGATCAGGACCGGGATGGTCCAGACTGCCACTTCGATCTTGGTCGAGTGCGACCATTTCGGGGTGTAGACGGCGTTCTTGTTGGAGGCGCGGTACTTCCAGGCGAACAGGAAGGTCATGACGATGACCGGCACAACGACCAACAGCATCAGCAGCGTGGCGGTGATGATCAGGTTGCGCTGTTCCAGGCCGACCTGGCCCGTTGGATTGAGCAAGGTCATGTTGCAGCCTCCCAGCAACAACGTGCCGAGCAGCGGCACTAGGCCTAGTAATCTGGGGTACCTGTTTTTACTCATCTCACGACCTCTAAAGCAGCTTGCGCAATGCAGTTGGGTTTTGATCGCCAACACTTCACCCTGCCAAGGGTTGGCATTTTCTTTGGATTGAATAAGGGCCGCCCGTCGCGCGTCAGACGCTCGACAAAACCTGGGACAGCGGTCAGTTCTTATTCGAATTCGTGGTCAAAGGCCTTGTTACAGACCAATTCCATTTGGTGCGGAAAGTTGGAAAGGCACCGACACCTGGGTGTCTCGCAAGCCTCTCGGCTGCCCGACACCCGACTTCCTGCTCGCCTCCTTAATAAAGGCTGAACAGTGCCGGGAATTCAGTGCGGGCGATTGTAGATAGGTAGCGCCCTATACACCATGTCTTATCCCGAAATAATTTTTATCGCTCAGAGCAACAATCCATCATCGTTTTTGCAAAAGTGCCCCATGTTATCGAAATCGATTCTCAACAAAAACATCAAAAAATGTAGGCCTATCGGCCTCAGTTCAGACAGCTCCGAGAGCTTTTTCCCACGGCGCGATCCGCGCAAAGCCCGATATGCCAAGGCTTTTGGCCATCTGTCAGAGTCTGTTAAAACTGCCTGATCCGGCACTCCCGTGCAAAAACCAAAAAACTCTGAAACAGACCAATCCTTTTTTGTAACAGCACTCCAATCCGGGCCTGTGAACCGCGCTGCGACTGGGCGCGTGTGACAACATGTCGCACACCTGTCGCCCCCTTACTTGCCGTTCGTCACGGTGTTTTCACACAGACCCTGAAATGCCAAACGCCTCAATCTGCGTCACCGCAAATCGAGGCGTTTGTTTTATCGGCGCACGCGCCGAAAAGTTGATTCAGCGCAACGCTTTTCGGTTACGCGAGGTCAGCAGCGGCACCAGAATCACCACCAGCACGAAGGCCACCAGCGCCCATTGCGCCAGCGACAGACCGAGGATCGGCGGGTACGGCGTCGAGCAGAAACCGTCGACCTGGAAGCCCAGCGGGAAGATCTTCGCCAGCGGCAGGTCATCGACGATCGGCTGCAACACATCGATGCCGCAGCTCACCGCCGGATAGAACTGGGTGTACACGTGATGCCCGGCGACGCCGGCCCCGGCGATGGCACAAATCACCACCAGCACCTCGAACACGGTGATGCTGCGCCGGGTGCGCATGGCCGCGCCGATGAACGCGAACAACGCGATCAGCAGCAACGCATAACGCTGCAGGATGCACAGCGGGCACGGCGCCTCGCCCAGCACGATCTGCATGTACAGCGCGCCGCCGATCAGCGCCAGGCAGATGATGCCCAGCAACACCAGATAGCGCCGCTCACGTCCCAATCGAATCGTTTCCTCGCTCATCGCGTTTCCCTTTCAAGTCCATGGTTCAGCTGGCCGGCGGCTGCGCTTGCAGTTGCGCCATCAGGCTGATGTTGTCTTCGATATGCCAATTGGCCGCGATGCGACCGTTGTCGATCTGATAAATATCGGTTGCCCGGAAGTCTACACGCTGGCCCTGCCCTTTGAGAGCCTTGAAGGTGCCGGTGAAATGCCCGCGAAAGTGCAGGTGCACCACCACGCGATCCCCGGCGACGATCATTTGTTCGATCTCGCAACTCAAGTCCGGCACCGCCGTGCGAAAGAACCTCGACGCCAGCAACGGCCCGGTCGGTCCCTGCACCCGGCCTTCCGGCGGGGTCTTGTCGACGAACTGCGGCGACAGGGCGGCGGTGGCCAACGCCTCTTCGCCCGTGTTCCAGAAACTGCCATAACGCCGCGCCGCCAGCTCCATCGCATCACGCTGGGCCTTGGGCAGGCTCTGATCGACGATCAGGGTCTGGGGTTCGATCAAGGCGGATTCGGCGAAGGCGAACGGACTGGACAGCAAGGCAACCGACAGGCCCAAAGTGGCCAGGCTGAAACGACGGGAAGAGGCGAAGTGCGACATGGGGACGATCCTGATCATGTAAACGAACGAGCGCCTATCATCAGCATCGGGGAATAAACGATAAACCGGTTAAGAAACGATTAACCTTTAAACAGAATTTAAGAATCAAGTCCGCGTAACGGCCAATCGCGGGCAAGCCCGCTCCCACATTGAAATGCATTCCAATGTGGGAGCGGGCTTGCCCGCGAATGAAGGCGACTCGGTTCCGGATTATTCCAGAGCAGCAGCCGGCCCGAAGAACTCATACCGGCTCTGCTTCTCAGGCACGCCCAGCGCCTTCAGGTGACGCTTGATCGCCCCCATGAAACCTTTCGGCCCGAGGAAGTAAGCGTCCACATCACGCTCCACCGGCAGCCACTCGCCCAGTTGCTCTTCACTCAACAACCCGACCTTGTCCGCCGCCGGGCTCACGCCGTCATCTTCGGCGTAGCAATAGAAGCGCTTGAGCTGCGGATGGCGCGCGGCCAGCCCGTCGACCCAGTCCCGAAACGCATGCACGCTGCCGTTGCGCGCACTGTGAATGAAGTACACCGGACGCTCGGTTTCCAGCGCCGCTTCCAGCATCGCCAGCGTCGGCGTGATGCCGACGCCGCCGCTGATCAGCACCAGCGGTTTGTCGCTGGCAGTCAGAGTGAACTCACCCGATGGCGGGAACAGCTGAATGCTGGCGCCGACGTGCAGTTGATCGTGCAGGTAATTGGAGGCACGGCCGCCCGGTTCGCGTTTGACGCTGATGCGGTACTGACCTTTGTTGGCCAGGGCAGACAGCGAGTAGTTGCGGCGGATTTCTTCGCCGTCGAGGATCAGCTTCATGCCGATGTACTGACCCGGCTCGGCGGCGAGGATCGGGCCCTTGTCCGCCGGTTCGAAGTAGAACGAGGTGATTTCCGCGCTCTCCTCGACCTTGGCCGCGACAATGAACTCCCGCGCCCCGCGCCAGCCGCCGACGGCTTGTTCTTTCTGGTCATAGATCGCGGTTTCGGCGCCGATCAGGATATCGGCCAATTGACCGTAGGCTGCGCCCCAGGCACTCATCACTTGCGGGGTGGCGATTTCTTCGCCGAGCACTTCGGAGATGGCGCGCAGCAGGCAGGTGCCGACGATCGGGTAGTGCTCCGGCAGGATTTGCAGGGCCACGTGCTTGTTGATGATCTTGGCCACCAGATCGCCCAACTGGTCGAGTTGATCGATGTGGCGGGCGTACATCAACACACCGTTGGCCAGAGCGCGAGGCTGGTCACCGCTGGCCTGGTGGGCCTGGTTGAACAGCGGGCGGACTTCCGGGTACTCGGAGAGCATCATCCGGTAGAAGTGGGTGATCAGCGCTTCACCGCCGCTTTCCAGCAGAGGCACGGTGGACTTGATGATGGCACGATCCTGGACGCTAAGCATAAGGGTGACTCCTGAGCTTTCTCTAAAAGTGCCTTATCCATTCCAGTATTCGTGCCAACTATTTTTTCTATATAAATCAATATCTTGAAAATTTTGTAGTCAGATCGACACAAGCACATCTATAGTCGCTTCGACTACAACGTGTCTCTTTGACTACAAGCCTATGTCCGCCAAATCATTGCTCACCGCCCTGCTTCCACTGGTTTCCGACCTGTCCCGCGAACTGCCCGAAGGCGAGCGCTACCGGCGCCTGCTCGAAGCCATGCGCGCCCTGCTGCCCTGCGATGCCGCCGCATTGTTGCGCCTCGACGGTGAGTGGCTGGTGCCGCTGGCGGTGGACGGTTTGAGCACCGATACCCTCGGCCGGCGCTTCAAGGTCAGCGAACACCCGCGCTTTGAAGTGCTGCTGGCCGGTGAAGGGCCGACCCGCTTCGCCGCCGACAGCGATTTGCCCGACCCTTACGACGGGCTGGTCGACGGCCTCGACGATCATCTTGAAGTTCACGATTGCCTCGGCTGTCCGTTGTTCGTCGATGAAAAACTCTGGGGCCTGATCACCCTCGACGCCCTCGATCCGGAGCGTTTCGAACCGATCGAACTCGACGCCCTGCAAGCCTTCGCCAGCCTCGCCTCGGCCACTGTGAATGCCGCCGAACGCATCGAACGTCTGGCGATCCGCGCCGAAGACGAACATCAGCGCGCCGAGGTCTATCGCCAGGCCAGCGGCCAGCAGAACCGCGAAATGATCGGCCAGAGCAAGGCGCATAAACGGCTGGTGGAAGAGATCAACCTGGTCGGCGGCAGCGACCTGACCGTGTTGATCACTGGCGAAACCGGAGTCGGCAAGGAACTGGTGGCCCAGGCGATTCACGCTGCCTCCAAGCGCGCCGACAAACCGATCATCAGCCTCAACTGCGCCGCCCTGCCGGATACCTTGGTGGAAAGCGAACTGTTCGGCCATGTGCGCGGCGCCTTCACCGGTGCCACCAGCGACCGGCGCGGCAAGTTCGAACTGGCCAATGGCGGCACGCTGTTTCTCGATGAAGTCGGCGAGTTGTCGCTCACCGTCCAGGCCAAGCTGTTGCGGGTGTTGCAGAGCGGCCAGTTGCAGCGCCTGGGTTCGGACAAGGAACATCAGGTCGACGTGCGCCTGATCGCTGCGACCAACCGTGATCTGGCCGAAGAAGTGCGCAGCGGCCGCTACCGCGCCGACTTCTACCATCGCCTCAGCGTCTACCCGTTGCGGGTGCCGGCGCTGCGTGACCGGGGGCGCGATGTGCTGCTGCTCAGCGGCTATTTCCTGGAACAGAACCGCTCGCGCATGGGCCTCAACAGCCTGCGCCTGAACAGCGACGCCCAGGAAGCGCTGCTGGCCTACACCTGGCCGGGTAACGTGCGGGAACTGGAACACCTGATCGGACGCAGCGCACTGAAAGCGCTGGGCAACTGCAAGGTGCGGCCGAAGATTCTCAGCCTCAGTGCGCTGGATCTCGATCTGCCGCGCGAGGTTGTGGATAACTCACCGGCGCCGTCCGAAGCAGCCACCCTCCAGCCGTTGATCAGCGGCGACCTGCGCACCGCCACCGAGCAGTATCAGCGGCAGTTGATCAGTGCAGCGCTTGAGCGCAATCGGGACAACTGGGCCAGTGCGGCGCGGGAGCTGGGGCTGGACCGGGCGAATCTGGGGCGGATGGCGAAGCGGTTGGGGATGAAAAGCTGAAATGTGCTTCAAGTTCAAAAGCGCCTTCATCGGAACGCCACCCGACAACTAACCTAAAGCCCAACCTTTTGGCGCCGATAACCCGGCATCAATAGTTTCTGGCGACTTCCACCCTCGCCCACCCACCTTTCTCCACAGAAGGTTTTTATGTCTTCCAACAAAGCCCGCGCAGATTCACTTTCGCTTCTGCTGTTTACCTTGCGCAGCGGCAAGCTGATGGCGATCAACCTGCTGAAGGTCAGTGAAATCATCCCCTGCCCGCCGCTGACCAAGTTGCCGGAGTCGCACCCGCACGTCAAAGGCATCGCCACCCTGCGCGGTGCTTCGCTGTCGGTGATCGATCTGAGCCGGGCCATCGGCGAGCGGCCGTTGGAAGATCCGAACGGCGGCTGCCTGATCGTCACCGACGTCAGCCGTTCGAAACAGGGCCTGCATGTGCAGGCGGTGAGCAAGATCGTGCATTGCCTGACCACCGACATCAAACCGCCGCCGTTTGGTTCCGGCGGTTCGCGCGCCTACATCACCGGCGTGACTTCGGTCGACGGCACGCTGGTGCAGGTGCTGGACATTGAAAAAGTCATCCACGGCATCGCCCCGGCACAGATCGAAATGGCCCCGACCGAGCTGAGCATGGAAGACGCCGAAGTGCTGGGCAACGCGCGGATCCTGGTGGTCGACGACAGTCAGGTGGCACTGCAGCAATCGGTGCACACCCTGCGCAACCTCGGCCTGCAATGCCACACTGCGCGCAGCGCCAAGGAAGCCATCGACTGCCTGCTGGACCTGCAAGGCACGGCGCAGCAGATCAACCTGATCGTCTCCGACATTGAAATGTCCGAGATGGACGGTTACGCCTTCACCCGCACCCTGCGCGAAACCCCGGACTTCGCCCACCTCTACGTGCTGCTGCATACCTCACTCGACAGCGCGATGAACAGCGAAAAGGCCCGCCTCGCCGGAGCCAACGGCGTGCTGACCAAGTTCTCCTCGCCCGAGCTGACCCACTGCCTGATCGAAGCGGCCAAGCATGTCGCTGCTCAGGGTCACTGAGTCTTGAGCGAGACGTTCTGTTTTCTGATGCGGCGCGACCTGAGCCAGGACGTGCCGACCATCGAATGGCCGAACGGCATCGAACTCACGACTTACAGCGCCGAACGCGCATCCGCCGTGCATGAACTGATGCAGATCGGCTACCGCGAAGGCGGTGGCCGGGTGCCGGCGCTGGACGTCTGGCAACAGCAGTTCGAAACCGATCCGGAATACGATCCGGCACTGTGTTTCATCGCCAGCGATGCCGAAGGCGTCATTGGCCTGGCGCAGTGCTGGACCAGTTCCTACATCAAGAATCTGGTGGTGCATCCTCGGGGGCAAGGTCGGGGATTGGGTCGGGCGTTGCTGCTTCATGCGTTCAAGGCGTTTCGGGATCGACGCGAAGGGTTTGTCGATCTGAAGGTGCTGGAGAGCAATCAGCGAGCGCAGCGCTTGTACGAAATGTCTGGAATGTATGTGGTTCGCCGGGAATTGGTGCCGGACTGACAAACTAAAATCCTGCGGCATACTCCAACCTTGGCGATCAACTTCCAAGGATGCCCGAGCCATGAAACGCCTCGCCCTCTCCGTACTTTGCCTCATCGCCCCGTTGGCCCACGCCTCCAGCCCCGACGCCTGGGCGGCCTACGACAAAGCCGTGCTCGCCAGCTGCACCAAGGCCAGCGGCCTGAAAAACGCCAAACCGGTCGGCAACGCCGCGCAATTCGATGACCGCGTCGGCTACACCGCGCTGTTGCTGCAAGGCCAGTACCCGCAAAAACACATGAAGGGCCAGCAAGGCACCGAGCTTTGCCTGTACAACAAAAAGTCGAAAACCGCGTTCGTCACCGAATGGGACTCGATCCGCCCGACCGCCAAACCCTGAGCGAATGGCGCACAACTTGCTTCACTCCGGGCCTGTACGGCGGCTTTATGTCGCCGATTCACACCCTGATTGAAGATTGCCCGCTCAATGAATACGACCTTTTCCTGCGTAGGCTGCGGCAAATGCTGCACCGATCACCATGTGCCCCTGACCCTGGCCGAAGCCCGCATGTGGGCGGCTGACGGCGGTCAGGTGATCGTGCTGGTGGAGGCGTTTCTTGCCAACGGCCTGGGCCTGCCGGAACAGCAGCGTGAACACGCTCAGCGGCGTTCGGCGGTGGTGCGCAGCGGAATGTCCGACGCCCACGTCGCGATCACTTTCGCCGCCTACAACGTCGGCCCCTGCCGGAATCTTGACGAAGACAAGCTGTGCCGCATCTACGAGCGTCGGCCGCTGGTGTGTCGCATTTATCCCGCCGAAATCAATCCGCACATCCCGCTGAACCCTGCCGCCAAGGACTGCCCGCCAGAATCGTGGGAGCAAGGGCCGCAACTGATCGTCGGCGGTGAGCTGGTGGATCAGGAACTGGTGACGCTGATCCAGCGCTCGCGTCAGGCCGATCGCGACGACATCCGGATCAAGGACGCGATCTGCGGTTTGCTCGGCATCCGCACCACCGCGCTTAAGGGCGATGGGTTCACCGCGTACCTGCCGGACATGGGCGCGTTTGCCTCGGTGATCGATCAGGTCGCGGCGCAGCCATTGAGCGAAGTTTCCAGCGAATGGCTGTTCCATGTCTCCGGCGACGACATCGCCGGGCAAGTGCGGGCGGCCGGGGCACAGGTGGTGTCCGAGCCGCCGCAGACCTACGCGTTCATTTCACTGCGAGCAGCCTAAGCGCCCTGCCGCCGCCCCCAGAACTCCCGCGCCAGCGAACGCAAATCCCCCGCCAGCCCCGCCACATCCTCTGAGTTGAGCTGGCTCTGGCGCCCTTCATCCACCGTCAACTCGCACGCCGTGCGAATACTGACGATGTTGCGGTTGATGTCCTCGCTCACCGCGCTCTGC
Source organism: Pseudomonas sp. 22082 (assembly GCF_052046055.1). Lineage (NCBI taxonomy): Bacteria > Pseudomonadati > Pseudomonadota > Gammaproteobacteria > Pseudomonadales > Pseudomonadaceae > Pseudomonas > Pseudomonas sp. 22082. The sequence continues at coordinate 2,783 of NZ_JBQEQB010000007.1, read as the reverse complement.
TCCTCGACCGCTGCGGCAATCTGCAGACTCATCTCGGTGATCTGCTCGACCCGCCCGCTGATTCCGTCCAGTGCCCGGGCCGCACGCTGGGCCTGTTCGACGCTGTTATCCACATGCTCGCTGCTCTGCTGCATCACCAGCACCGCATCCCGCGCGCCGTTTTGCAGGGTGCTGATCATCCGTTGAATCTCGTTGGTCGACTGCTGAGTACGCTGAGCCAGACCACGCACCTCATCGGCCACCACTGCAAACCCACGTCCCGCATCCCCGGCCCGCGCAGCTTCGATCGCGGCGTTGAGCGCCAGCAGATTGGTCTGCTCGGCGATGCTGCGAATCACCTCCAGCACCCCGGAAATCTCGATGCTGTGGCCTTCGAGCTGATGAATTACCTCGGTCGCCCGCCCCAACTCCTCGGCCAGCCGCAACACTGCACTGCGACTCTCGCCCACCAGCAGATGACCTTCACGGGTTTCCGTACCCGCCATGTCCGCCGCCACCGACGCCTGCTGCGCATGGCTGGCCACCTCGGCCACACTGGCCGCCATCTGATGAATCGCCGCCGCCACCTGATCGGTTTCCGCCTGCTGCGCCAACGTGCTGGTGTGACTGCTGTGCAGATGATCGACCAATTGCGCCGCATGCCCGGCCAGCCGCTGCGATGCATCACCGATCCGCCCCACCACCGCGCCGACCTGCGCTTCAAGCATCTGCAAGGCAAACTCGATCTGCCCGAACTGATCCCGCCGCCCGGTATAAATGCCCTGGCTCAACGGGTTATCGGCAATCAGCCGGGCACGCTCGGTCAAATGCTCCAGCGGCCGCAATAACCAACCCACGCCCAGCGCACAGGCGCCACTGCCGGCCACCAGCGCAGCGGCTTCGATGCCCATGGACTCCGGCCGCAGCCAGGCTTCCATCCCCAGCACCAGCGCCAGCACCGAACTGGTCAACGCCATGATCTTCGCCCGCAAACTCAGGCTCGGCAGCCACTGCCACCGCGCCACCCGCCCCTCGCGCAACTGCGCATACGCCCGCTCCGCCGCCGCCATCTGCCGCGCATCCGGCCGTGTACGCACCGACTGATACTCCACCGCCGCACCGTTCTGCGTGACCGGCGTGACATAGGCACTGACCCAGTAGTGATCACCGTTCTTGCAACGATTCTTCACCAGCCCCATCCACGACCGCCCGCGCTTTAGCGTCTGCCACATATGGGCAAACGCCTGCGCCGGCATGTCCGGATGACGCAGCAAATTGTGCGGCGCACCCAGCAGCTCGTCGCGGCTGTAACCGCTGATCCTGATGAAGTCGTCGTTGGCGTAGGTGATTGCGCTGGTCAGATCGGTGGTCGAGAGAATGTTCGCATCCGGCGCAACATCGACATTGCGCCCGGTCACCGGGAGATTGATCTTCATGAAAAGCGCGCTCGTTTTATTGGAAAGAGTCGGCAGGGCTGCTGACTCTAAGCGCACTCACTGGTTAAACGTTGATCTGGCTCAGGAACTGAGCAATTAGCCATCACTGTGACCGAAAATCACAGCGTCGGCCGAGGCGGGAATGAATCAGCGCTTGCCCATCGAACGGCGAGTACCCGAAGGCGCCACACCCGGAATCTTGGCGTGACGATCACCGTCCTTGCCCTTGAATTGCGGCTGCTTGGCCGCTTTGGCCGCCGCCAGCTCACCTGGCTTGAACGGAAACTTGAACGCAGGAATGGTCGGCTTGGATTCGCCGGCCTCGGCCAGCTCTGCCGGGACATCGCTCACAGCGTTGTCGATTGGGGAAGTCATGAAAGCTCCGCGAAGCAAAAAGTCCGGCCCGGTGGACGAGCCGCGAAAGCGCGCAGTATACCTGCGTGTGCGGAGTTTAAAGAGTCCCCAAAAGGGTACGACCGGTCCCTTTTGGGAACTCTTCGACTAGCGGATCACGTTTGCGGATCAACCCGATCCAGCGCCCTGTTCACCGCCAACTCGGCCAGCATGATGATCTGCTGGATTCCCAGCGCCGTACTGCGCTGCGGGCCCGAAAGCTCATTGGCGAAATTGCTGGCGATGGTACTGGCCGAGGCCAGGGATTCGCAGGCATTGGCCAGCAGGCTTTCGGTGTCGACGTTGGGAGTGACCATATACATCGTGCTCGGGCGAGGTTTGGCAGGGTTGGGGCAGAGGTAATAATCGAGGGCGCGTTTGATGGCTTCGCGGTTACGGGCGAGGTCTTCGGCGCGCATGGCCTCTTCGAGTGGGGTGGGGGATTCGAGGGGTGGGTCGGGTATCAGTTTGTCCATGAAAAACTCCTACTTGGCTATGGAGCCATCCCTTGTCGTTTCCACACGACAAGAGGTGGCAGCTGTACGCAGGGTGGAAAACCGATAAGTAGGCAACCGGCCAGACCGAAGTCTGCCTGCGCACAGCCGCCGCGACGCAGTTTGCAGACGAAAGAAGACATCGGCAACGATTACGGGGAGATGCTTTGCAACTACTTGAAATCAGGTTTCCACACCTGTTCGCTGAATTGGCAGCGACAGCCAAAGACTAGAGAGCGCACTTCCGACGGACAACCTGAAAACATTGTGGGAAGGATCGCCGAAACAGACACAACTTTTAAACATTCGAGAATGGAACGCGGAGCGTCCCGGGCGGCATTCCCACGCGGAGCGTGGGAACGATCAAACAGTCCGCAGTTGTTTTCCGTTTTCCGCTGTTCGCTTCCCACCACTCAAAACAATGAGCGTTAGCTCGAGTACCGCTCTTGACGTGCCGGCCCCATCGGAAGGCTGAGTGGAG